>CAVFNU010000001.1:0-2031 GCA_963624235.1 bacterium
GGGGAAAGGGGAAGGGAAATAATAATGGTCTGAGTTTGCCGAAGAATTTAGCACAAATTCGTCATACCGGAATGACGGACGGTGAGCGACTGCGGATTTTGTATGTGGCGCTGACGCGAGCGAAGGAATTTTTGTATATTACGAATTCTTTGCGTGATTTTAAGGACAAATCGCCAGATCGGTTGGAATATTTCGACGAATGCATTGAAGATGATAAGGTGATTTCGCCGTTTCTGCCGACGAGAGAGGTGGAGACGTTGTATGATTTTCAGCGCGATGACGAAGCGACTCAGAATTTGCGAAATTGGTTGGGTTCATATACAAAATCAACACCGGATTTACGTGCCTTGTATAAAGAGCGGGTGACGAAGTGGCGAATGAGCGCGTCAAGTTTGACAACTTTTATCGATGTGATGTATGGCGGACCGCAGGAATTCTTCAAAAAGCACATTTTACAAACGCCGATGGAAGTTGAAGATGAGAGCCTGGCGCTAGGGAACTTGATCCATGCGACTTTTGAAGCAGTGACGACGCGCGGGCTGACAGAGGACGAGGCGGCGGAGTTTTTCTTGGCTGAGCTCGAGAAAAAAGATCTGCCGACCGAAACGGTGGAGAAAATTCGTGAAAAAGGGTTAGCGGACCTCGCGGTAGCGCTGAAGGAATTCGCGCCAATTCTCCGCGAAGGAAAAGCCGAAGTGAATTTTGCGCCGGAGAAGTTAGCGGTTGAAGGAGTGCCGTTGACTGGAAAAATTGACCATATCACGATTGATGAGGCTGCGAAAGAAATTGAGATTTATGATTTTAAGACTGGTTCTTATCAAAAGGCAAATTGGCGCAGTAATGAAAAATTATTAAAATACATGTTCCAGCTTGGCTTTTATAAGTTGCTTTTAAACAATTCGCCACGTTTTCGGAAATATCAGGTGAAAAAAGGACATATTCTATTCGTGACGCCGGACGCGGACGGGCAGGTTTATGATCGGGTGTATGAATTTAATGCGAAAGATGAGGCGGAGCTATTGGAGTTAATGCGCGCGGTTTATGAACAAGTAGTTTCACTAAAGTTCATTGATGACGCGGAGATTTTTGTGGCGCCGGATAAGGACAAAGGTCTGAAGGGAATTAAGGAATTTATCGCGCTTTTGCTTGCGAAAAAAATCTCTGAATGATATAATCACTTTGTCATATATTGGGAGTGATTATATTTCTGTCGTTAGATTGAAGAACATTATCCATATTCGTTATTTATTTGACGGAATATTTTACTCTTAGAAATTGAAGAACATTACGAAAAGGGGGTGAGATGAGTGATAATTATCAGAGACGAAACGTTGGGCATTAGCTATAGTTTCGTAGCTACTCGTAGTGGATACTACGAGGCATACGCCCGGATTCAGGCCATCACCGGTCAGGGTCACAAGGTCGGTGGTAGCGACGTCGCCAGAGTACTGGAGTATGTTCGCTAGCCTGTCCAGCATGGGTGCGAGTTGCGAAATCGGTAATATTTTTGACAGAATAGTCATCACATTTATTATTTCGTACTCGCATCCATGCGAAAAAACAAGTTAATACCACTCAACCAAAACGGAGCTTATAAAAGCTCCGTTTTTAATTTGTTTCGAAATTCATTAGCGTTTCTTTTCTTTAACTTCGTTACGTCCGAGATTTTTCTTCGTTTCGGTGAAAACGACATGTTTTCTCAGCACCGGATCGTATTTCTTGAGCGACAGCTTATCCGGCGTGTTCATGGTATTTTTCTTCGTATAGTAAGCCCGAATCCCCGACTCTTCAGAGACGAGACCGACCAATTTTCGCTTAGTATTATTCTTCTTTGCCATAATTCTTTTAATTATATCACACATTTTCTCAAAAATCAACAGGAAAAAATCCGAGTTTTTGCCAGCTATAACGTGTTAGCTAGTTTTTGCGCAATAATATACGCCACTTCGTGATCGTGAGGCATTGGGCAACCCGGATGCGGATCATCGTGGACAAGTTTAAATTGATCAAGAACAATTTTGCAGTCTTTAA
>CAVFNU010000002.1:0-5042 GCA_963624235.1 bacterium
ATGCAATAATAAACTGTAAAAACATAACGGTATTATATCATATGATAATAGTTTTTTCGCACAAAAATGCGCAATTTGAGAGATTTTTCGCGCAAGAAACGGTTACGGCGCCAGTGCGGAAAATATCTTTTAAGCATTTCACGCGACCGCGCAAAACCGGGCTTTCCTTCGGGAAATTTCGCGAAATCTTTGGCGGAATCGATCAATAGATTCCAGATAAAAAACCATTCAAGCTCAGCGTAATATTTTTCGGTTGCGTGCGCTTGTTCGAACCGTTGATAGAGCCCAGTCAAAGCCGGAAAAATGTCGAAAATATGCGGATTGAATTTACTGCGATGCAAGACTGATTCGGGATTTTGATAATAGAGGTAGAATGGCTTATCTACCCCTGTGAACTTTTCGGTGTATAAAATTAAAGCCGAAATTAATTCCATATCTTCGTGGATAATTCCCTCGTGAAAGGAGATCTTTCGTTCAAGCCACCATTTCCGGCGAAAAATCATCTGCCAAGGACCGGCGCCATAACGGACGAAACGGCTCTTATAATTCGGATCTTTCTTCGTCACCGCCGAAAGATAGTCGCGATGGCCATCGGGATAAATCCGCTTTGCGCCCATCATCACAAGATCGGCTTCCTCTTCCCTAGCGGTTTTCAAAAGTTCGCGGATAGAATCTTCGCTAATCGCGTCATCAGCGTCGATAATCCAGATATATTCACCTTTAGCTTTAGAAATGCCGTAATTGCGCGCCGCGGCAGCACCAGGGGTGGCGCATTGTAGGATATGGACTACCCCTGTAAATGCCTTCTCGCGCCATTTACGGGCCAGCATAAGCGTTTTGTCGTCGGATCCGTTATCAACCACGAGGACCTCGCTTTCGACGCTCCTGGCGGCTGCGAGGGCCTTTGAGAGCGATTTTAGGCAGCGATCAAGGTATTTTTCCGCATTTTTTGCTGGAATAATGATCGAAATATCCATAATCGGCGTTTATTTCTTCTTTTCTTCTTTTTCGAGCTCGCGGAAGGCGACTTTGCCGATTTTAGTTTGCGGAAGTTTATCGCGAAATTCATAAGCCGCCGGTAAGGCATAAATCGGAACATTACGTTCTAAAAGTTCGCGAATTTCACGCTCAATCTTCTTTCCGGCGCGATAGCCCGGCTTCAGAACGATAAAGGCTTTCGGAACTTGCCCCTTATAAGCATGGTCAATACCGATAACGGTCGAGGTGAGGACGCCTTCATGAGAATTAATGATCGATTCAAGATGTGTCGGGTAAATATTATAACCAGAGGAAATAATAATTCGCTTCAACCTCTGCGCGAAATAAATCAAACCGTCTTCGCCGAGAAGGCCGATGTCGCCGGTGTGGAGCCAGAGTTTTCCGTCGTCGTGAACGCGGAGAGCTTGCGCAGTTTCAGCTTCGTCGCTTAAATACCCCATCATTACTAGCGGACCAGAGACGCAAATCTCACCTTCTTCCCTAGCCGGCAATTCTTTAAAGGTATCATTTTTAACGATTTTGAAATCCATATCGGGAAACGGCACGCCGATAATACCATCAGCAAAAGCGTCTTCAGGAGAGAGACAAATCGCGCCAGAGCCTTCGGTCAAACCATAACCGACCCGAATTTTGGCGCTGGAACCATGAGCTTTAAGATAGTGGTTGACCTTATCGCGCAAAGTCTGATTCAGAGCATCGCCACCGCAAATCACCGCAGTCACAGATTTAAGATCATCAGGGCGTAACTTTGTATTAATAAGCGCCTCAAACAGAGTCGGCACACCGACAATGAAATTCGGTTCGTTTTTCTTAATGATGTCGGCGAATTGTTTATGAGAAAAAGCTGGAATTAAGATACAACCCATTCCCCGACAGAGAGGTGTGTGAATACAAACTCCGAGACCGAAGCAATGGAACAGAGGTAGAATCGAAAGGACTGTCGCGCCAGGAACGATTTGACGAATCATCGCGTCATCGCAAAGCGATTCGGCATTGATGTTCAAATTCGAGAGTAGAACCGCTTTCGGAGCACCGGTCGTTCCGCCAGAATACATGATTACTGCCGGATCGGCGCCGCTACGTTCTTCGTGATAGTTTCCCTGATAAAAGTAAGAATTCGCAATAAAATCTTCCCAAAGCACCACGCGATTATCGTTCGCGGGCAGACGAACTTTTTTAACGTGGAGTAGCCGATACATTTTTTTCTTCAAAAAACCCAGCCCATCAGAGGGACGAACGACGATGATACGTTCGAGTTGAGCGGTGTCGCGCAAGCGGTAAACTTTATCAAAAACGGCATCAAAAACTAAAACATATTTAGATTCGGCGACTTTGATGTAATATTCGAGCTCTTTTTCCGAAGAAAGCGGGTGGACCATATTACAGATAGCACCAACCATATTCACAGCATAGACCATGGTGATTCCTTCAGGGGTATTCGGCATGCAAATTGTCACGCGATCGCCCTCTTTCACACCGTAATTTTTCAGAGCACGGGCGGTTTTTTCGATTTTTTTGACGAAATTTTTATAGGTAACTTTATGCCCATAGTAGACATAAGCGGTATTATCGGGCCATTTTTCTGCCGATTGCAAAATCATATCGGCCATTGAACAATCTGGGTATTCGATATGGGGCGAGATACCCTCTTCTTCATAAAATTCAAGCCAAGGGCTTTTCTTATCTGTTTTCCTTTTCACAAAAACTCCTTACGGTAATTATACCATAGGCGGTGGTTTTAGGGAAGGTTTATTACTGAAAAGGATTTGTTAAGGGGATTAAATCGTCTTGGAGATTAGCCCATTCGTTCGGAGAAAAGTTCTTAATGCTCTACCATATTTAATGCCATTATCGCCATCAGGGGTTTTCACGGCGCTTTCGAAGTCTACAACCGCTTTTTGCACATCAGGGGTCAACGACTTCCACCAATTAAGGATTTTCGCATAGATTTGGTCATATGCGGAAGTGTCCAAGAGAATGTCAACCCCTTCGTCGCCAATGAGGTTACCGAGCTTTTTAACAACTGCTTCGCGATATTGCTTGGCGTCTTGATCTGGGGCTTGGTTAGGATTTTGGTTGGGTGTCTGATTAGGAGTTGGGGACTGAGGTTGCGGCGCTGACTGTGGCTGCGGCTGAGGTTGCGGCGCTGGCGGTTGATTGGTAGGCTGAACTGGTGATTGTTGTACTGGGGCTTGGTTAGGATTTTGAGCTGGGGATTGGTTGGCTGGTTGAGCTGGAGTATTCGTAGATGTGTTGGCTGCGACACGATCAGTAACGGCGTTAGCTGCGGCACCAGCTGCGCCACCGCTAGCGAAAGTCAATCCCCATTGAATGAGACCATTAATCTTTGCAGCTATATCAGCCGCATTATTAGTAGCATCAATTTGAGCGTCAATATCATCAATTTGAGCGTTAGTAGTATCAATAGCAGTTTTAATGTTTTCAAGCTCGTTTTTAAGCTCGTTGATATCCACGCTGTTAGATGCACTATCGATAGTAGCTCCTATATCAGATCTAGAAATGTAACCTTGTCTTGCGGCTTCATTGGCTACCTCAGTAATGTAATTTCGGGCAGCCTCCGGCCAAGTATCGATCGGGCCAGGATAAGTATGTGCATATTGACCGACCGCGCCGTTTAATCCGGCAGTTTCGCCATTACTACCCGGAACCATGCCATATTTAGCATCGAGACTATACATAATTTCTTGGAACTTCTCGTAATCTGCTGGCTCACCGCCGAGTTGAATGAAAGTATCATAAGCACCATGCCCTTCGGGAATATTGATTTTATCGAGATTAGCGGCTGTAACTTGCGCATCGTTCCCCGATGGAGTCAGAGACTCAGCCACATCAATTCGCCGTTGGTGGTCACCTCTATCCGCTTCGAGATCAGAAAGATTATCTACTGCATTTTTTCTTTCCGCTTTGAGATTAGAAAGATCGTCTGCATCAGTATTAGTGTTAACTTCAATTCCACCCACAATCGCACCTGCGACCGCGCCGAGTCCACCCGCAATCCCAGTACGTTTCCAATTATTCTTAAAATCGGTGTCTTTAGCGGATTCATATTGATCGAGAAGCCAGTTTGCAACGTGCTTAGTATCGGGATCTAGGTTGGTGAAATCTAGACCCTCAACTTGCTGTTCGATTTCAGCTTCATTGACAAAACCGTGAACGGCACTGTTTTTAGAATTTTGACGTGACGCCAGCACACCCGAAAAACCGCCCTTAGCTACACCAAAAGCCGCACCGGAACCAGAAAAACCGGCAGTAATACCCGCAGCTGCGCCGTTAACTGCTAGACCCACACCAGTGGCGGCAAAACCAAGGACCGCGCTGACGGCTAAAACTATCCTAAGCTTCTTATTGTTGATAACTTTATTGACGAATTTCCGGCAAAGTGTACCATTGTCAAGACGGTCGATAGTCTCTTCCTCGAGTTCTCTTCGCTGGTTAAGAAAATCGTTAAGAACTTCGGTATTAATTTTAGTCTTTAACTCGCCATTCATATGCTCATATTCGGCTGTGAGCTCTTTAGCAGCTTCTTCAATTAGGCGCTTTTTCTCGGCAGCAATTTCCTCTGAATCGTCGCCCTTATCCGGATTCGCGAGTATGAATTTTTTTATTCCATCTATAATTTCAGCACCAAGCTCGTCATGCTTAGCCCGTAAATCTTTGTTGGCTTGGTCTTTTTCAAATTCATAGCTATTTTCAGCTTTTAGCTTTTCAAGTTCTGCTAGCTTTTCGCTGTACTGTTTCTTAGCGTCGACAAAATCGGCGCTATCCTTCTTAGTTCTAATAAGCCGACGGTTTCGTGCATAAAGCTCCGCCAATTCTAGTTGAGCCTTTTTTAATTGTTCCGTTGACTTGAGAATACGATTATACCTATCTTTATTAATATCATACTCGAATTCTTTATACGGAATATCAATATCACCAATTTTTGCTTTTATAATTTCGTCTATCTCGTTGTCTTTTTGGTCGTACTGTTCCTTGGTAAAAGTTTCCTGGTTAGCGCTTTGTTCTTGTTCTTGTTCTTGTTC
>CAVFNU010000003.1:0-2033 GCA_963624235.1 bacterium
GTCCCGGGCACCAGAGATTAGTTTTTTAGTTGATTAGAAAGGAGCGAATTCAAAAATGGCCCGCATCGAGAGAGAGAGAGAGAGAGAGAGCCGGGGTTTCTCCCATAAAGCACCGCTTTTAACCGTAGCTGTTACTGCACACGATGAGAATCTTTGGCTGTATAAAACTTTACGAAGCATCAAGAATGCGCTTAAAAATTTCAAAACTGATCAGTATGAAGTTATTGTTCACGTCGATAACGGCTCGGACTTTTTGTTGGAACATATCGATAAAACCGATTATTGGCCGTTAGAATTCAAGAATTACAAAAATCATTTCGGAGACTTGGGTCAGTCGCGGAATTTTTGTGCCAAAAAGGCAAAGGGAAAATATCTCTTTTTTATGGATGCGGATGATTTGGTATCGGAAGGTTTTCTAGAAAAGGCGGTAAACATTCTAAAAGAAGGCAAAGATGTCTTGCTTCACCCAGAATCTTGTTTAACATTCGAAGAGAAAGGCAATTGTTATGTTTTAATGCGGACGACTCCTGGAAAAACTCTTGAAGATGATGCATTTTCAATGTTGGAAAAGAACCTCTGGGTTTCGATGGTGATCGGAAAACGCGATATTTTTCTGAAACATCCCTATGTGGATACAGGGAATGGCTTCGGCCATGAGGATTATGCGTTCAACATGGCGACCTTGGCCGCTGGCATTCGACATCTCGGCGTGCCGGAAGAAATGGAGTTTTACCGAATAAAAAGAAATTCTTTATGTAAAACTTCGAACGGGAAACACGTAACCCAACCACGAACTGATTTATTCGACTTTGAAAAATGGCGTGGTTTTGACATCGCTTACCAATCGCCATTATCGAATATAAAAAAGAAAGTTGGAGTTAGACAAAAAGCGCTAAATGTTTATAAAAAAGCGCGCCATGATTCTAAGGTTCTGAACGCGGCGATTGAGCCACTAGCGACAATGGCGAAAAAAATGACTGGCAAAAAGTTGATAACGGCGTCAGAATTGCGCCCGTGTGAACTCGAACACTGGAAAAAGATTAGCCAAATCGAAATGCAATTATATCCTACGGAAGACAAAATTCAAGAATTAATTTTCTGCGATCCGAGGAATGGTAACCGCGCGAGCATGGCTTATCTCGGACTCTGCCAAGAAGGGCTTCGTGAAGTCGATTATGTTTTTGTTGTGCCTTGGGTTTCGACCGGTGGGGCGGATAAAGTTTTAGTAAATTACACGAAAGCTTTCAAAGAGCTCTATCCAAAGAAAAGGATTGCGGTGGTTACGACCCTAGAGGCTCAAAATGAGTGGAAAGATAAGCTCGCAGATAACACGGTTTTTGTTGATTTTGGCAATTTCGCGACAAAATTAGACGATTTTGAGAAGGAAATTTTATTCACGAGGTTACTAATTCAGCTAAATTCCCGCAAAATTCATATTATTAATTCGCTGTTTGGCTATGAGTGGGTGGATACGCACCGCGATTTGGTGAAAAATAATTTTGAGCTTTTTGTTTCGTTGTTTAATTTTGAGATTTTACCGAACACGGACGGAGAGGGCCGCGCCTCATATATCGATCCGTTCGTATCGAGCATTTATGAATTAGTGGAGAAAATTTATACCGACAACTCGGCACTAGTAAAATTTTTAGCAACGGAATACGGTTTTAAACCGAACAGAATAATCGTCCAGCATCAACCAAATGATTACGAAGTAAAAAAACAAAAAGAAAAACACGAATCGACTGGACTAAATGTTCTCTGGGCGGGGCGCATTTGCTTCCAGAAAAATCCGGAATTGCTAATCGAAATCGCCGATAATTGCGACGTAGACATCAATATTGATGCTTATGGGAAAATCGAGGAAAAATATTCAGAAAAAACTTTTGCCGGTCATCGAATTAATTATGTTTCAACTTTTGACGGATTAGGCTCGATTGATATCTCAAAATACGATTGTTTCTTATTCACTTCTCGTGGTGAGGGAATGCCAAACATCTTGATCGAGGCCACCGCGGAAGGTCTGCCGATTATTG
>CAVFNU010000004.1:0-4260 GCA_963624235.1 bacterium
CGTAGTATACTTCAACCCCGCGGATACGGCTTTTCCGGTCGCTTTTAACCCGCTCGAAGTGACCGATCCGGCGAAAAAACCGAACGTTTGTTCAGAAGTGATTGGGGTGCTGAAACGAATGTTCGGTGATTCTTGGGGGCCGAGGCTCGAGCATATTCTTCGTTATACTCTATTGGCTTTGCTTGATCGTCCAGAGACAACGCTTTTGGATATTTCAAGACTTTTGACAGATAAGGATTTTCGTAAGGAGACATTAGATTATTGTAAAGATGTGACGGTTTTACAGTTTTGGAAGCACGAATTCGGACAATGGAATGATAAACAGGTCAACGAATCGATCGCACCGGTATTAAATAAGGTGGGTGCTTTCACGGCAAACCCGATTATTCGCAACATTATCGGTCAGCCGAAATCGTCGTTCGATATTCGGAAAATTATGGACGAAGGGAAGATTTTGGTCGTGAATTTGTCCAAAGGGCTGATCGGAGAAGACAATGCGGCTATTCTCGGGGCATTTATCGTGACAAAAGTTCAGCTCGCGGCGATGAGCCGGTCAGATATCCCGAACGTGGCGGATCGGCGACCATTTTATCTCTACGTGGACGAATTCCAGAACTTCGCGACCGATTCTTTTGCGGTGATTTTATCAGAGGCACGAAAATACGGTTTAAACCTCACTGTAGCGAACCAATATGTCGCCCAGATGACCGAAAATGTTCGCGATGCGGTTTTCGGCAATGTCGGGACGACGATCTCGTTCCGAGTTTCACCAGAGGATGCGCCGGTGTTAGCTAAACAATTCGAGCCGACTTTCGAAGAAGCGGACATCATTCAGCTTAATAATCGCAATTTTGTAATTTCGATGATTATCAACGGGGAAAAAGTACCGGCTTTTTCGGCGACAACCCTGTCAATTCCGGAGACTCCAGTCAACAACCTCGATGCTATTGTTGCTCATTCGCGCGAATATTATGCTCGCCCGCGTCGCGAGGTTGAGGCGGAAATCGCGGAAACTATCACGCAATCCGAAAAATATAAGCGAGAATTAGCAGATTCGGGACGTCAAGAGCCAAGATTAGTGATTTCGAGCAACAATTCGTCTCAGCAAGTATCGGTCACGCAGAAAGACCTAAAAGAACGCAAAATCAGCCCAAATACCGCAGAAGGTCACGAGAATCCGGGCTTGAAGGACTTAGCGAGGCTTGTTGTCGAGTCGCAGGCTGAAACGGCTCAGAAGGCCGCCCAGACGCCTCAAAATAGCGTTTCTAGGGCACCTGCAGCTGCTACTGACGCTATTAAAGCTAACGCTAAGACAAAAAAAGGGAATAAAAAGAGCAAAAAAGCCAAGAAAACGGCAAAAACAGAGATTGTTTCTTCCCCGACCCCTGTTATGAAGCCTGCTATCCCTGTTAAAGAACCAGCTACCTCTGTTACAGAACATTCTACCCCTGTTAATAGCTCGTTGCCCCCTAGAAGTTCGACGCCGACTCTAAAAATTGAAAAACGCCATTATGCGGCGAAAGATAATTCGGTTGACGGTTTTTTAGCGATCAAACATTAGGCGCTAAAACGAGGGAAATAAGGCCTAAAAAAATGGCGGATCTTGATGGGCGAAAAATCGGCTGAGCGGCGGATATTTTGGCGACGATTTCTACGTAGCTTTAATGTCGCACAATATAGATTTTAAGACATTACGGTTATATTTAAAAGACGGTTAAGTTATCGTCTTTTAAGGGGTTAAAGTTGCAGAAAGTAGAGAAAAAACCGTAAGGGCTATGTTTTTGAAGGTGCTTTTTAATATTCACAAAGGCTTTATGCGCGGACGTTCTCGACTGCGCGCAAGGAAAAATTCTCGTCGCCTAATCAGGACTACGTCGGGGGACGGGCCCTTACTCGTCTTGACTAGGCTTCTCGAATTTTTCTTTGGCTGGTGAGATGTCCGCGCATAAAGCCTCCGTGAAGAATTAAAAACATTTAAAAACTAAGCTTTGGTGGGCGTTTTAGGGCCATCTTGAGGAAACATTTTTTAGACGTTTTAGCGTAATTATCCTTGAGCTTTAACGATTTTCGGGTTTTTGACGGGTTTTGGGCGTTTTCGAACGATTTTTGGGTGTTTTGGGCGATTTTTTTGAATTTGACTTTTTCCCCGCTTTATTTCCCTATTTTCGTTATTCCCCTGTTGTCTGTCATTATTTTTATCTCGTGCTGGTTTTTCGTGTCGGAATATTTCCGAACAAAAACCGAACAGAAGCAGAGAAGCAAAGAGAATAAAAGTTTAAGAGGTCAACAGGGGTAAATTCCCTGTTTCTCAGGAGCATTTACCTGTTATCTTTTGGCTAAACTGAGGTGATTCCCTATTTCCAGAAGGCTTTGCCGTCGATACGAACGTCAATGTAAGCAAATTCGGTGGTTCCCTGTCCCGCCAGATAGCGAAGCATTCGGTCAGCGTCCTCAACAGAGACAGCAGAGCCGCGATCGATAGTGGTTTTGATGAAGCCAGAGTAGCCTTCGAGATAAAAATCGACTTCACGAATTGAACCAGAAGGGACGACGGCTTTTGTTGGCTTATAACCGAGGTCGCGAAAATCTTGCTCGGCTTGACCGATGTAAGCTTTCATACGCTTCGTAATACCTTCGCCAGTAGCGGCATCTTCGTCGACAATCTCGATCGTTGAGTCAGTAATAGTCGTAGCTTCGGAAGTCACGTCGATAGGGACCGGTTCGCCATTGCCGACAAAGAGAAAACCGAGAAAAGCCAGCACAATCACGAATAGAGTAAAGCCAAAAATAGTGAAAGTTACACGGCGTGCACGACGTTTTTTATCTTTTTTGCGGGCGGCATTACGTTCGTTCTTAGTTTCGAGTTTTTCGCGTTCTTCACCGATGGTGCGGCCCATTTTAAAGGTTGAATTGTAATTTTGACGTTTACGAACTAGTTCTGGCGGTTTTTGCACAGTTTTAGAGGTAGATGCCGGTTCTCGAGACGCCGAATTGCGATTTTTATTTTTCTTGCCAAAAAGCTTTTTCCCCACCGTTTAAGCCTCCTCGAGGATAATTTTAGCTAAATGCTCAGCGGCATAAGCATGAGCTTCTTTATGCAGGCGTTCCGCCATGTCAGCACGTAAACGGGGAGATTTTACGAGGTGACGGACAGCTTCGAGCAATTTTGTCGGGTCTTCCATCATTTTCATGTCGCCAACCACTTCGGCGGCACCAATTTCCTGCAAACGAGCAGCATTTTTCTCTTGATGGCCACCAGGAAGACGCTCAAACGGAACTAAGACCGAAGCTTTTTTCAACGCCGCCATCTCGGCAATGGTGGTTGCGCCGGCACGGGAAACAATCACGTCAGCAGCACCCATTAGTTCACTCATAGTTGTACTAAATTCCCAGAGACGGAAGTTCGATTCTAGGTTAGCTTTTTCCCAATTCTCATATTTTTTCAAATCAACCATATTTTCGTAATGTTTTCGTCCGGCAACCAGTCCAACGGAGGTAAATTTGAGCAGTTCCGGAAGGATTATACGCGTAGCTTCATTTAAGTTTTCCGAGCCTTGCGAGCCACCAGTAATCACGACAAGAGGTTTTTCGGGGTTAAACGAGAAGGCTTTTTTGAGCGAAATTTGTTTTGTTGGACTAATAGACTTAAATTCGGGACCGACTGGAATTCCGGTATAGACATAATTCGGGTGTTTGGCTAAAATTTCGTCCGATAGAGGCATACCGAAGGCGACTTTTTTAGCTTTTTTCATCAGAATACGGTTCGCCAGACCCGCAACAACATCAGATTCGTGGATTATGTAAGGAATTTTAAAGAAACGAGCAACCAGTCCGACCGGCAAACAAACATAACCACCTTTGAGAAAAATTACATTGGGACGACTACGACGCGGACAGAGACGCCAAAAACTAGTAAAAAGCCCTGTTAGAAACCCGAAGAAACCGCAAATATTACCAAAAATTAACTCTTTTAGCGTGATATCGAAATGAACGAAGAAATCCTTAAAATGCCAATTCGCGTAGCGATGAAGCTTCCCTGCGGGCAGACGTCGAACACGAATGTAGGTAGTTTTTTTCTGACGTGCTGCTTCACCCCAAGCAACGCCGATTTCGGTGGTTAGTTTAGTAACGTTTTTATAATATTTTGGGTCAGTCCAAAATTCAACCTCGGCGCGCGGTCTTTGTGCTAAAATTTCACGAACCACGGCGACGGCTGGTGTGATATGGCCCCCGGACCCCCCGCCAACTACTAATATTTTC
>CAVFNU010000005.1:0-9611 GCA_963624235.1 bacterium
ACTCTGGGAGACCACTATGGATCCCGAGAATCGGATTCTGGTTCAAGTCCATGTTGATGATGCTGAAAAAGCCGATGCGGTATTTACGAAGTTAATGGGAGACCAGGTCGATCTCCGCAAAAACTTCATCCAGGCCGGTGCCGCAAGCGTTAATCTAGATGATCTAGATTTTTAAGGAGAAATTATGGCAAATAATAAAGATGAAAAACCGAAACAAGACATTAATCCCGAAGAGCAAAAACTCGATCAGGAACCTTCGAATACTCCTGAAGAAGTTTCGTCTGAAAATCCCGTTATAAATGGTATTGAAAAACGCGATGTTGAAAATACCATGGAAGAATATTTCCTTAAATATTCGATGTCAGTGATTATCGATCGTGCACTCCCTGACGTGCGCGACGGCTTGAAGCCAGTCAATCGCCGTATATTATATACAATGAATAAAAATGGTTGGAAGGCTCCACACGCGACCGTGAAATCTGCTCGTATCGTTGGTGACGTTATGGGTAAATATCACCCGCACGGCGATTCTTCGATTTATATGGCGATGGTCAATCTCGCTCAGCCTTGGAAAATGCGCTATACCCTGATTGAAGGACAAGGTAACTTTGGATCGATGGACGGCGATGAACCAGCAGCTTATCGTTATACCGAGGCTCGGATGGACAAAGTCGGCGCCGAACTTTTGACTGATATCGAAAAGGACACCGTTGATTTTCGTGATAACTTCGACGGCACCGAACAGGAGCCAGTAGTCTTACCGGCTGCTCTCCCGAACATTCTTTTGAATGGACAGATGGGGATCGCCGTCGGTATGGCAACTAATATTCCGCCGCATAATCTCGGCGAATTAGTCGATGCGACTGTCGCACAAATCGACGACCCTGAAATCACACTTGACGGTCTTATGAAATACGTCAAAGGTCCCGATTTCCCGACCGGTGCCGAAGTTTATGGTGGTGCGCCGATGAAACAAGCCTATGCCACCGGTAAAGGTTCGGTTGTAATTCGCGCTGTGGCTGAAATCGAAGAACGTACGAAAGGCCGTCACAATATCGTCATTACCGAAGTTCCTTATGGCATGAGTAAAGAGGGCTTTATCGAAAAAGTACGCGATCTCGTTCTTGCGAAAAAATTGGATCATATCGCTGACGCTCGCGACGAATCGGCCCGGGGTAAAATTCGGATCGTGGTTGAACTTAAAAAAGATGCTTTCCCGAAGAAAATTTTGAACCAGCTTTATAAAATGACCGCTCTGCAGACTTCCTTCCATTATAATATGTTGGCTCTGGTCGACGGTGTGCAACCACGCATCCTCGGTTTGAAAGAAATTTTGGCTGAATTTATTAAGCATCGTCAAAAAGTCGTCCGCCGTCGCACTGAATATGATTTGAAAAAAGCTAAAGAACGTGCTCACATCCTCGAAGGGTTGAAAATCGCTCTCGACAATATCGATGAAGTGATTAAAGTTATTCGTGCCTCTTATGATGATGCCGATAAACAGTTGATGCAACGTTTCGGACTTTCCGAGATTCAAGCTAACGCTATTCTACAGATGCAACTTCGTCGTCTTCAGGGGCTAGAACGCGACAAAATCGAAGATGAATTGAAACAGCTTCACGAACTGATCAAAAAGCTTGAGGCGATTCTCGCTGATGAAAATGAAATTTTGCGCGTAATTAAAGAAGAATTGCTCGCTTTGAAAGCAAAATATGCCGACGAGCGTCGTTCGAAGATCATTAACCATGAAGTTGGTAAATTCTCCGAAGAGGAGTTGATCCCCGAGGAAGAAAGTGTGATTTTGCTAACTTCTGAGAATTATATGAAACGCGTTCCGCAAAACGATTTCCGCAAACAGAATCGTGGCGGTAAGGGCAAACGGGGCATGACTACAAAAGAAGAAGACGTGATTGCTCAGATTCTAACTGCAAATTCGCACGATTTCTTACTATTCTTTACGAATCAAGGACGCTTGTTCCGTCTGAAAGCTTACGAAGTTCCGCAAGCTTCGCTTACGGCGAAAGGAACTGCTGCGGTGAACCTCTTGAATATGCATCCTGAAGAAAAAATTACCGCGATTATTAAGCAAGGTGATAATAGTGCGAACGGTTATCTCTTTATGGCGACCAAGAAGGGAACGATTAAGAAATCTGCCATCAAAGATTTCTTTAACGTGCGGAGTAATGGTTTAATCGCGATTAAGCTTTCCGAAGGCGACGAATTAAGGTGGGTGAGCGAAACTACCGGCGAAAATGATATTGTTATTAGTACTTCTGCTGGTCAAGCCACGCGCTTCAATGAAAAGGAAGTGCGAGTCATGGGGCGATCCGCTATGGGCGTTCGTGGCATGCGACTTCGTCCGAAGGATGAAATTGTCGGCATGGATGTAATTACAGATTCGAAGCAAAAACTGATCGTAATTTCTGCTAACGGTTACGGTAAAGCAACATTAGTCTCGAACTTCCCACCGCATCGACGTGGTGGTGTCGGTATTAAAGTCGCGGCCGTGACTGAAAAAACTGGCCCGATTGTTGCTGTTCATACTCTCGATCCGCTTGCGAAAGAAATTATCATGATGTCGACTAAGGGTCAAGCTATTCGTGTCGCGACTAAAGAAATTCCGACTTTAGGACGCGCAACTCAAGGCGTTCGGATTATGAAAATGAGCACTGGTGATACGGTTGCATCGCTCGGCATCGTTCTTCCGGAAGAATCTGAAGACGAAAAGAAAGATTAAAACGTTAAAAATTTCGTGGAAATTAACAGAGGTCAAAACACTTACGTATCATTTTTAAGGATTTTAGGGTTGCAAAAATATTAGTTTTGTGTATATACTCCTGAAAACTAATTAAAGGAGTTATATGAAAAAATCTCTAATTTTCTCATCTTTGGCCGTAGCGGCGATTCTTGCCGGAACTAGCCTTAACTTTCATCCAGTCTCGGCTAAAACCGTAACTGAAAAATGGGGCAATACTTACACTCTCGAGGAAGTGAAGGCGATGTATCAAGAGTTCAGGACAAAAATGATTGCAACTTGTAGCGAAGACGATAGAACTTGTTTGCGGACTTTCTTTAACACCATGAAAGCCGAGGATCCGAAATATGGGGCTCTGAATACCTATATAAATATTTCATTTTATATTACAAAAATTGATCCCGAAGCCGGCAACCTACACCTCTACTATCGTGACCATAGCCTGAATCGCTTCAAAATGGGCTCAATAGAGGAAGGTGAGCAACACGCATTAACTAAAATGTATATCGGTTGGCTAGAACCAGGCACTAGTATCTCTGAATTCCCGAAACTTATCAGTAAAGATGCGACCAACGAAAAACTTCACGTCGTAGTTCGCGCCGAAGCCGAAGCGAATGGTGGCTTTTGGTTTCCTAGCGAGAAAGAAGTGATGATGTCTGCACCAGGCGCCGATTTGTCAAATAACGAAACCCGCAAAATCATTTTTTGGCTCCATATGGGCAGTGCCTCATTCTTTAACCACAGCGATTATTCCTCTTGTTATGAGGCTGGCTATCAGTCCGGTATGGAATGTCGCATGATGTTTACTGAAGCCGGTGGGTATATTTATCTGCCTTATCTTACAGAAGAAACTCCTGATCCCGACGTGAAGCCTGATGGTCAAATTGAGGATCAGACAGAAGGCAAAACCGATGATACCGGTGACAAGGCTAACGAAAAGAACGAACAAGTTCAAGACGATCAAAATCAAACTAGCCAGCAAACTGTCGAAAATAACGTCACGAATGTAACGGTAACTCCGTCCGTAATTCGAGAAACTGTCTATCGCGATCGTTACATTACTATTTTTAAAACTGTCGAGGAACAAGGGAATAAACAAGAAGAAGGTGCTTCTTCTCAAAAACCCGATCAGACCATCCAACCTGAATCAAATAAAACCCAAGATTCTCTGAGTTCCTCGACCTCGGTGGATTTACCAGAATCCGGGAAAGTCGAAAAAGAAACGATTTTTCCGTGGTGGTTTATCGTTGTATTGGCCGTTGTTGATGTATTGATTATGTGGTTTTTCTGGCCAAAACGCAAAAAATCTCAAAAAATTTCGGAAAAATCCTAAAAAGTTGTTGACAATTCTCGCAGCTCTTGATAAAATAATAACAGTCTGAGGCTGCGAGATATATTTTAGCAGTTTTTGGAAATAGTTTAACAATTTAGTTGTGCAATTAATCATCGTCAGTTTTACTTTATGAGTTGAACAAACTTATACTTTAATGGAGAGTTTGATCCTGGCTCAGGATGAACGCTGGCGGCGTGCCTAATACATGCAAGTCGAGCGGTAACAGGGAATTCCACCGTTTCCTTGACACACCTAGCGCATAATTCGTAGGTTGTTGACTTCGAGGGAACAGTGGAATTCTGCTGACGAGCGGCGGACGGCTGAGTAACGCGTGGGAACGGACCCCAAACTGAGGGATAACGCACCGAAAGGTGTGCTAATACCGCATGTGATCTTCGGATTAAAGTCTTCGGACGGTTTGGGACTGGCCTGCGTACGATTAGATAGTTGGCGGGGTAAGAGCCCACCAAGTCGACGATCGTTAGATGGTTTGAGAAGATGATCATCCAGACTGGGACTGAGACACGGCCCAGACTCCTACGGGAGGCAGCAGTAGGGAATCTTCCACAATGGGCGAAAGCCTGATGGAGCAACGCCGCGTGCAGGATGACGGCCTTCGGGTTGTAAACTGCTTTTATATCCGAGAAATATGATGGTAAGATATGAATAAGGACCGGCTAACTACGTGCCAGCAGCCGCGGTCATACGTAGGGTCCAAGCATTATCCGGATTGACTGGGTGTAAAGAGTTGCGTAGGTGGTTTATTAAGTAGGTAGTGAAATCTGGTGGCTCAACCATTCAGACTATTACCTAAACTGATAGACTCGAGAATGTTAGGGGTAGCTGGAATTTCTAGTGTAGGAGTGAAATCCGTAGATATTAGAAAGAACACCGATAGCGTAGGCAGGCTACTGGGACATTTCTGACACTAAGGCACGAAAGCGTGGGGAGCAAACGGGATTAGATACCCCGGTAGTCCACGCCGTAAACGATGGATACTAGCAGTTTCGGGTATCGACCCCTGGAGTTGCGAAGCTAACGCGTTAAGTATCCCACCTGTGTAGTACGATCGCAAGATTAAAACATAAAGGAATTGACGGGGACCCGCACAAGCGGTGGAGCGTGATCTTTAATTCGATGGTAAACGATAAACCTTACCAAGGCTTGACATCTCGAGAAGGCTTCCGAAAGGAAACTGTGCCCTTGGGAACTCGAAGACAGGTGATGCATGGCCGTCGTCAGCTCGTGTCGTGAGATGTTTGGTTAAGTCCATCAACGAGCGCAACCCTTGCAACCAGTTGTATTTTTCTGGTAGGACTGCCCCGGTAACGGGGAGGAAGGAGGGGATGATGTCAGGTCAGTATTTCCCTTACGCCTTGGGCTAGAATCGCGCTACAATGGCCGGTACAATGCGAAGCGAAGCAGCGATGTGAAGCAAATCGCACCAAAGCCGGTCCCAGTTCGGATAAGAGGCTGAAACTCGCCTCTTTGAAGTCGGAATCGCTAGTAATCGCAGATCAGCATGTTGCGGTGAATACGTTCCCGGGTCTTGTACACACCGCCCGTCAAACCATGAGAGTCGTGAGCACCCGAAGTCCGCTTCGGCGGCCTAAGGTGAGCAAGATGATTGGGGTTAAGTCGTAACAAGGCATCCGTACGAGAACGTGTGGATGGATTACCTCCTTTCTTGAGAAGGAATTGATGCGCTTGATTTCCGCAAGGGAACAAGTAGCTAGGTCGGTTACGGTTGTGTTAAGAAGCTTATAATACAACTTTTCTATTTTATAGACGTAACATTTAAGCTAAACAATAGCTGCCGATGATTTGCACAACTAAATTGTTAAGCCGAATCCGCCCGAAAGGGCGGATTTTTGGATAGTTTGGCAATTTTTTTTAAATTTTAGCGTTCGTCGCCCGCTCCGTGAATCGTTCCGCGTTCCAAGCGCCCCTCGAGTTTCTCGATATTCATTTTTGCTACTTCCGATAATGGAACTTCGAGATAGCGTGCGATTGTCGCGAGATACCATAATGTATCGCCGAGTTCTTTTGCCACATCTTTTTTATCTTCCTCGGTCATTTTGCCATTTTTGTCACGCAAAATCTTTTTGATTTTATCCGCCACTTCGCCAGCCTCGCCCGTCAGCCCCAACACTTTTTCGACAAACCCCACCGCCCTCAAATCTTCCGGCTCAAAAAAGTCGAACTTCTTGGCTTTTTGTTGATATTCGTCAAATTCCATAAAGCCTCCTATTTTCTAATTATAGCACTATTTTTCAGCTCAAACCATATCATGTGTGTTATAATAAAAATATGCACAACCCTAATGCCAGCAGAACACCGGATTCTGCCCCGAATACTACTTCTGCTTGGGATATTTCAATAGAGGGGCAAAGCGAAAACCCCGAAAATATTCTTCAATCTTTCGACTCGGAATTTTTTAGCCCTGCAAAACAACGTGAAGTCATGGATAGTATCGTCGCTCCCACCGACGTCCCTGGAGGCATAGAGGCCACCATGGATAATCTTCGTTCAAAACACGAATTACGTATTCTCGGTCACATGAGTGGCGCCGGATTTAATAACTGGGAACAAACCAACGCTCGCGATCTTCAACATTTTGTCGCACGCTTTCCCTCGCCGGCAGAATTTGATGCAGTCAGTCAAAACTTTCTTGACATGATCGGTCGTGCCAACGGCTCTGAAAAGCTCTCTCAATATCAAACAGCCATGGACGATTTTAAACGCAAAGTCTATGGCCAGAAACAAACTTACTACGAACAAATGAAGGTTATTAATGCTTTAAGGGAAGAAAACCGTGACGGACAACAGTATCAAATTGAGCGCACCGCTGAATGGGTTCCAGGTTCATTTAGCATTACTCAAGTATCTCGCGGACAAGTTAGACAAGGTCTCGATTTCGACCGATTATCAAGCGTCGAGCCAGACCAATCCTGCCAAGATGCTTGTCTATTTCGTCCAGAAGGAGGGATTTTCGGTGTTTTTGACGGCGCTGGCGGTCACGATAACGGACGCGAAGCTTCGCATGCTGCCGCGGCTGCCGTCGACCAGGCTTGCGACCGCTATCATCTCAAATCTGGCTCCGACTTGGCTTACGTTCTTAATTCCGCTAACCAATCAGTTCGCGACGCCACAAACAACCAAGGCTATACCACTGCTACTATAACTAAAGTCATCGAACAAGACGATCGGAAAAAGTTGGCTTACGCCCAGGTCGGCGATTCTAGGCTCTATATTATACACTCGGATGGTTCTGCCGAACTAATTACTCGCGATGAAGGAGAAGGGAACTACATCACTAATGCTCTTGGTATAGAAGGCGAAAACCGTGTTAAACAATATGGCGAAGTTGCTATAGAATCCGGCGATAGAGTTCTAATCTGTTCTGACGGCATCACCGGCGATTTCGGCGATGATCTGATGACTGAGGACGAAATCGGCCATCTTGTTGCCGCCAGCGCCACTCCCGAAGCTGCTTCTGCTAATCTTGTCGCCGCCGCTCGAAAAACCGACGATCGTACTGCTATCGTCTTTGGCATTTAAATCTTGTTTCTGGATCACCCCTGTGTGCTATAATACAGATATGGAAGATTCACGAAATTTAATTGATGAATATAAAGGGATGACAAACGAACAAGTTTTTGACGCGTTGAATAAAATTCGCACGCCACTCGAGATCGCCATCGAAAATCTTGAACACGATTTTAATATCGGCTCGATTGTCCGCACCGCGAACTCTTTTAACGTTCAAAAAGTTCATATTATCGGCAAGAAAAAATATAATCGTCGTGGTGCGATGTGTACCGACAAATATCTCGAAATTATTCATCACGCAACCCTTGATGATTTTCTCAAAAATCAACAAGGGCGGGAATTGGTCGCAATTGAAAATAATGTCGAAAATACTAAGCCTTTACACGATAAAAATTTTTTACCGAATACTACTTTGATTTTTGGTTCGGAAGGGAACGGACTTTCGAAAGAACTCCTGGAAAATGTTCACGATTGCCGATTCATCGAAAGTTTCGGCTCAACTCGTTCCGTCAATGTCGGAGTTGCCGCCGGCATTGCAATGTATGAATATGCGCGACAAATCGTGCTTCGAGATTAAGTTTCAACTATCAAAATCAAAATATCCATTTAAAGTTCAGCCATTTTTAATGTTCGCAAAAATATTATTTCCCGAACATTAAATTTACTAACAATCCTAACAAAAAAGTATGCAAATTTGCCGTACAAAGCAAGCCAACAATTATCGTGATCACCCCTGCTAATTTCACTTTATCATAAGACGAAACGCCATTCACTAAATTATCCGCGATCTGCTTGTAAAAAATCACAATCAACCCCCCAACAATCGTAATCGCGATACCGCCAAATAACCACCCCAGACTAAATTCGTAATTCATAATCTCAATTATAGCACAAATCCCTTTGACTTTTTATAAATTTTTTGGTAAAATATCATAACAAGGGGCAATAGCTCAGTTGATTAGAGCGCTGCCTTTGCAAGGCAGAGGTCCTGGGTTTGAATCCCAGTTGCTCCACCATTTGTTCTTTATAATTTGGGGATATAGCTCAGCTGGTTAGAGCGCGTCACTGATAATGACGAGGTCTGTGGTTCAAGTCCACATATCCCCACCAGTAAAAGACAGCCCAAAAACACCCGTCAAGGTGTTTTTTTGTTTCTGAAAATGAATTCAAGTCAATTTAGCCATTAAATCCGGACATAGCTTTCGGAACTACAAAAAAGAAATCCGCCTAAACTTAAGCGGATTTCTTCAGGTCATACATAGATTTAAGTAGCCTCGCAGTTTAATCTACTTAAAACTACTCTTATTTTATCTCACCGTATGCATAATGTCAACACCTTTTTTCCACAATTTGTGCAAAACTTTTATAAAAAGTGTTCGGGAAAATTAAAAATATTAAAACACATTTTTTAGAATTAGCGTATTGACAAAACGAAAGCAGTATGCTATAATGGGAGCATATCAAGTATTTTGGTGGGCAGAATAGGAGTTACAGGATGGCTGGAACTAAAGCTGGTGGCATGAAAGCTGCTGCGACTAATAAAGCAAAATACGGTAAAGAGTTTTATGCTCAAATCGGCAAAAAAGGTGGCCAAAACGGTCATACCGGTGGTTTTGCTGCGAATCCAGAATTAGCCCGAATCGCTGGCGCGAAGGGTGGACGTATTTCTCGTCGTGGCCCGGCGAAAAAAGCGTAAGCATTTTGAATGTTTCGTCTGAGAGATGAGATAAACAAGTAATTAAAAAACGCGTCTTTTATGGCGCGTTTTTTAAGGAGAGCTTCGAATAAAATTTTATTTCGACCCCGCAAACCCCTTGATGTATTCTCTTGAAGTTACGTCACATTTTCGCATCGCGGGCAATGATAGCACCCGTCTGGCGTCTGATAACGCGTTAGCCCACATCTCGGACAACGTGCCTTTCTATGTAGCCAATCCCGATAGCTATCCAGCTCCATCTCCATCAGCTCATC
>CAVFNU010000006.1:0-2278 GCA_963624235.1 bacterium
AGAGGCTTTGCGGGGGCGGTTAGCGTTTCGTTTTCCGGTTCTGTGTGCCTCCAGGCCTTCCGAAACTCAAACTGAACTCTCGTCAGAAAACGGAAGAGATAAACGAATAAACAAAAGACAAAACAAACCAAAAAACCAAGAAAAAATCCCCCCGCGGACGCGGAGATGGAAACTAGAGCCGAGGCGCCGAGTTTTCCACAACCAGACAATTGAAAAAGTAGCAACCGAAATGATATAATAAAGTTGCAGTAGTCTGCGTAGCCTGATGGTGGATCCGAGGTAAAGCTCATTCCGACCGTTGGTTGCTATAAAAACGGAAGGCGAAGAGCGTACCTAGTTTCTAGGTTACGTACTGTTCTGTCTCGGAGCTCAAGGGCGCCGATGAAGTTTAAAACGCTCTTTTTGAGTGCTGTCTGTGACTGTATTTCGTTTATGGTGGGTACTGGAATGGCTCGTCGGGCAACGTTGGCAACAACGGCAACTACTGGTCGTCAGTGGTGAACAATTCGAACAACGCGTACGACTTGAACTTCAATGCCAATGGCAATTTGAACCCCCAGAACAACGACAATCGCAACAACGGCAACTCGGTGCGCTGTGTAGCGCGTTAGAGGCTTTGCGGGGGCGGTTAGCGTTTCGTTTTCCGGTTCTGTGTGCCTCCAGGACTTCCCTCTCTGATCGCCGTTGCAGAGAAAAGCGGGTTACTGCTTTTTGGTTTTTGCTTTGGCTTTGGCTCTTGCTTCGGCTTTTGCTTTGGTCTTTACTTCGATGGCAATTTCGGATAAGGATAGTCCCAACCAACACCGTCGTAAAGATGTTTGATTAACTTATGGCTGTTGTAATGCGCGAGATGGCCATCGTAAGAAGAAATACTGCTGATTTTTCCTTCGCCGGTGATAGCAAGACGGTAAATAGCGTCGGCAAAGTTTTTACTAATGCGTTCGCCAGGGACGATGTGATCATAAAAAACTTTAGCGCCGAGAAATTCGACACCGTCTTTGACTAAGGTCTCGGACTGCTTTTTCGGGTGAATCGTGAGGTCAAGAGAAGAGATGAAATGTTCGATTTTTGGCATATCTTCGAGAATGAGTCGTGGGAAATCGGCTTCGGAAACAACAATAAAGAAATCGTCGACATAACGGCCGTAATTTTTATATTCGAGAATGATAGTAATGAAGCGATCGAGTTGGTCGAGGAAGATGTTGGAAAGTTGTTGGGAGGTGAGGTTGCCGATGACGAGGCCGCGGCCTTCGGGCTGGTTAAAAAGGGATTTTTCGGGAGGTAAAACATCCCAGTCACTTTTACGGCCGCGGATTGCTACGCCTTCACATGGGTCGTCGAAAATAATTTCGCGCCAAAGGTATTTTAATGTGCGATAAAGCTCGCCACCGTTCGGAAATTGGCGGTTTAAGCCCCATAATACGCGTTTGTAGAGTTTTTGATGGTTTAGACTCATAAAATAACCTTGAAGGTCGCGTTTAACGACATAAGCGGTTTTTGTGCCGTTCTCGGAGACACGACGCATTTTTCGCTGAAGATCTTTAATGCCGTAGAGCGTGCCTTTATTTTTGCGACAGGAATAAGAGGCGGGCGAGAGACGAGGCTCCCACCACATATCAGAGTATTTAAAAAGAAAATGGTGAACGACACGATCGACAAAGGGTGCGGCGAAAATTTCGCGAGCGACCGGGTCGTGAATAATGAAAGCGACGCCGTGATTCGGGTGATAGGCACGAGCGACAATGGTGTCGCGCAAGCGCACGAGGTTTTCGAGATCGTTTACTTCGAAACGATGTTCGTCTTCGGTTTTACGTTTGCCACCGATGCGAGCTTTGTAGTAGGCTTCGAAAAGTTCGTTTAAGAGAAAATCTTTAAATTTCATAGTTTTTAATCTCCGATAAAATTAATGTTTTGAGGTTTTTGAGGTTTTTAGTCTTTTTTCGAGGCTTTTAGCTTCTCTTGAATTCCCGAACGAGAACGTCTTGGACTCTGATGATGTGATCGCCGATGCGAGTGATAACTCTCGGCGTCCAGATTTTTAGGTCGGCGATAAATTTGGTTTGGAATTTGATGAAATTTAGCTGTTCGCGAAGTGATTTCAGGCAAGTTTGCTTGTCGATTAGGCCGTTGGTGAGTTTTAAGTAGAGATGATTCATCTCGGCGGCAGCTTTAATAAGATCGGTGCCGAGAATTTCGCGTTCGAATTGGCTGTTCATACTGCGAACGTTTTCGAAGAGGATTTTAGAGAGATTTTCAATTTGAAGAAAGAGGGTGGGAG
>CAVFNU010000007.1:0-2563 GCA_963624235.1 bacterium
GAAGTATACTACGTCCCGGACTCGCGATTCGGGGATAAAACTGAGGTTGTCAGTCGCAAAATCGCCGTGCGGGTCAACAATACAATATCCCTGATTATAGAAAATATCCGATAATGCTAAAAGCTCGAGCATTCCACTCTTCCCTGCTCCTGTTTGGCCGATGATATAGACGTGTCGGGAGCGGTCGCGGCGCAAAAGTCCGAATTGATGATTAATGCCTCGGAAATTCGTCAGCCCGAATGCCGAAATGTTCTTATCTTCCTCTATTACCCCTGTTATTACTGGCAATTTCGCTGGCGGTTCCGCTGTTTTTGAAGTTGCCCAAACGATATTTGGTGTCTCAACCGAAGTGTGCGGTAGATGATAAACTGAAGCTAGCTCCGAAATATTTAAAATAAACCCGCGATTGGTAAATTGACGCATTTTATAAGCGTCGAGATCGGCCGGATTAAAAGTTCCGCCCAGTTGCCGAAAACCGTTTAAATTCGTTGAATTATACTGCTTAAACGTCCCGACTAGCGCTTGCATATTTAGTTTCGCATCAGTTTCGTTCTGTCCCAGATAGGCTAAGCGAATTTTTACTTCATAACCCAGTTTCGTTGCCTTTTCTTCGGCTTTTGAAATTTGAGTTTTTGCGCGTTCCGAGAGCTCGATTTTCACTTCGGAATTCGTTCCTCCCGCCGGAGGTCGAAATAAGGCTGCCAGCGCCTCGACTAGCCACGTCCAATCAATCCCCAGTCCGCCAATAAAACTACGTCGCCCTGATTTTATTTTTTGGACCCACTTGTCAGTGGTGTTTTTATGCCAATCATCTGGAATCGGTCGTGCGAGAATTTGGATCCAAAGTTCTTCGTTTCGATCGGGGCTAAGTTTCGCCAACGTCCCAGTAATTCCTGCCAACGGATCAACTTCAAACGTATCAAAAGTTTTAATCGGTAAGGCTTCATTCTCTGTTAATCCCAATTCTGCCAAATAATTTATTGGATATTTTGTCCGATTGTCGACATAGTCCTCATTCATTTTATAGATTTGCACCGTCGGGTATTGCGAATAAATCTGCCCTTCGACAAAATTTTGTAAAATTTTTGGCACCCAGACATAAAATCGAATTTGACCTGCGGTCGAGACGATTTCGAGCGAAAGATGTTCTTGAACTCCGCCAGAGTTTTTCAATTCTTGCCGATCGCGCAAAATCCCGTGTAAGGAGGCAAATAATTGCTCCGCTGCCAGTTCTTTTTTGTCATTTTCGCGCGGAATTTCGAGCATTAAAAGCACCGAATCTACATTCAGCACTTTTAAGCGGTTCAATTTCTTATAATTCCGATAAGTTAAAAACGCTAACACTCCCACCACCGGAATCCAGAATATCGGCATTAAAATAAAATGTATGACGCTTTCCATAACTTCATTATATCATATAAACCTAAAATGGTTATGAGTGTGTGGGGCTTTCTTGTAAAATTTTAGTTTATGTTTAGTTTTATGCGAGCTTATAGGAATTCTTATCGACTTTCTTGAAGAAATCTTTGTTCTGTAAATTTAATAAAATCGTCGTTTCTTTCACTTTTCGTACTTTTAATACTTGTTTGACGATCTCTTCGCGCGTCATCGGCTCGCCAGTCTTCTCTAGTACCGATTTAATAATATCTGAAATCGTTCCCTTCTTATAACCCCAGGTGTTCAAAGCATAAATTCCTCGTCCGATCAGGATGAATCGGGGGTCTTTAATCAATTCATTATGAATTGCCTGAACCGTGACGTTTTTACGCTTAAAATTCGATTCTTTAATTTCTTTTGCGATTTCCGAAAAGTGCATCGGTTCTTTTTTCGTTTCCAAAATCACAAAAATCTTATCCCGAATATTTTTCGGGTTCACAGACGGCCATTTCGCTAGCCCCCACATCCCATTCAAGGTCGCTAACAGTTTAGAAATTGACGCTATTGCTTTTATGTGGTCAGGGTGTTCATAATTTAATTTATTGTCAAGCTCATCTAGAGTCATCGGTTTTTTATTCTCACGCACAATTTTCACGATTTCGTCCACGCGCTCGCGAATCTTCTTGCCATCTCCGTATTCGGCAATTCCAACAGCCATATAATAGCGATCATTCTCTTCGACAATGGTCAAACTATTGGCAAAAGTTGCGATAAAATAAATGCCGGCTCTCTCCGGCGCAGTTGTTTCCCTCCCATAAACTTTATCAGCTAAATCCGCCAATTTCGCCACTCGTCCCATTTCGGTCAAGTTGCGGATTAGAATTTTTTCCGCGGCAGCGAGTTCTTTAATTTGGTTTTCTTCGGCGGCAATGCGTAAACGAATCAAAATCGCTTTTTCTAATTGGCGCACTCGTTCCCTAGTGATGGATAACATTTCTCCGATTTGTTCAAGAGTTTCTTTAGCGCCGTTTAAACCAAATCGGCGCGAAATGATTTCTTTTTCTCGGTCTTGCTCGATGATTTTCAGACTACCCGAAATTGCTTTTTTGAGAGTTTCCGCATTTTGGTCCATCAAATACCTTTCTTGTTCCACCCCTGCTAATATTATCAATTTATACTATAATAT
>CAVFNU010000008.1:0-4990 GCA_963624235.1 bacterium
GCCTGAAGATGTACTTGTTATTGCTTTTACTAATAAAGTTGTTGCCGAGTTAAAAGATCGCGTCAAAGACCAAAAAGTCGAAATCCGCACTTTCCATTCTCTCGGCAATAAGATACTCGGACTCAAAACTAAAACCAAAAATAAAACACAATCTAATCCCCGACCCCGCTCGCTCATTTCCGAAACTGATACCGTTAAATTCTTTCATCAAACTATCACCAATTTTAAAGCTAAAAACAAAACTTACCAGGAAAATTTCCAAAAATATCTCGAAATCGTTAACCCAGAAACAGTTTTCGCGCTTTCTAGCGAAAAAACCGAAGACCCCACCATCGCGTTGGGACAACTTTTCATCTCTGTTCTTGGGCTGCAAAAAAGCGAACGTGCCGATCTCGCCGAATTTAAGCGCCGTCTCGAACAACTTAAAAACCCTATCAAGCATGAAAAAGCGCTAGCATTTTACGAAATCTACGCTCCGGTCGCTGAGGCTTATCAAAAACATCTACAAGCCGCAAATCTTTACGATTTTGCCGATATGTTGAATCTCTCAACCGATTTTATCGAGACTTTGCCGAAAAATTCGTTTAACTATCAATACATTCTTGTTGATGAGGCCCAGGACCTCTCGACCAGCAAATATCGCCTTTTAAAAGCCCTACTTAAGAAGTGTAAAAAAGTTAAGCTTTTCGCTGTTGGTGATGACTGGCAATCGATCTACCGTTTTGCTGGCAGTAATCTGAAAGTTTTGGATGATTTTGAACAAATCTTTGAACGCGAAACTTATCGTGGTCTGATTGAGCTGACTTATCGTTTTGGCGAGCCAACTGCGAAAATTAGTAATAAATTTATTCAAAAAAATCCTTATCAATCTCGCAAAAAAGTTGTTTCACGCGTGAATTATAAAACTCCGATTGAAATTAAATTAAATTTTGAAAATTCCGCAAAAAATATCCCGCCGGATTATTATAGCGTTGACCAAAAACTTATCGAGCTATATCACGAATACGGCGAGGCGCTTTTTTCGAAAAAAATTCAGATTATTTCGCGCTATAATCGCGACATTTTTCGGTTGGTGGATGAAACTGAACAAAAATTTAAACACGCCGGACTGACGAACTCATCCGAATCCGCTATGGAATTGTCTTGGAAAATTCCCGCGGCGGGGAACAAGAAGTTGATCATCCCGTTTTGTAGCATGCACAAAGCAAAAGGCATCACGCGAGATATTGTTTTAGTGATTAATGTCAATTCTGGCAATCACGGTATGCCTGCAACTCGCGGTGACGATCCGATTATGGCGACATTACTGACTCGGTTGGATGATTTTCCTTTTGCCGAAGAACGGCGACTTTTTTACGTAGCAATTACCCGCGCACGAAACAAAACCATACTTTTTGCCGACGCGCGTTCGATTTCCAAGTTTATTTTCGAAATCAACCCCAAACTCACCGGCACCGGCGCCAAAGTTTGCCCCAAATGTCATCGCGGGATTCTCTTAAAACATCGCCGTCGCGACGGAAAAGTTTACTATGCTTGTTCGAATTTCTCTGGCGGTTGCCATTATACTGAATAAAAAATTTGTTCAATCCTTAAGTGGTACACCCGGTACGATTCGCACCGAAGATTAAAGTGGTACACCCGGCACGATTCGCACCGAAGGTCCGAATCGCCAGCTCGAGTTGTTTTCAATGGAACAACGAAGACTAAAGTGGTACACCCGGCACGATTCGAACGTGTGACCTTCAGTTCCGGAAACTGACGCTCTATCCAGCTGAGCTACGGGTGCGAGAAGAAAAGCCTCTAAAATACTTGTATTTTAGGTGCTCACTCTATATTATACCATAAAATCAGGGTGGGGGGGTTGAATAGTTTTGTCAAAAGTGTTAGGTTCACCTCATGTCCAAGCTCTGTCAGTTGTTTACTAAAACCATCCATCAATCCTACTTCGTCGTCGCCCTCGCTCTTGGTATCGTCGCCGGCACCATTCTCGCCCTAGTTTTCTGCATCAATTTCTTCGCTTCACCCCTGTGGTTAGCTTTTGTCGGCGCGCTTTTAATTCTCGCCTACCTCAAACCAAAACTCACTTTTATCATCCTCGCCTTGATCGCCGGCCTCATCCTCGCTTTTTTCCGCGCCACCGAAGAACTAGAAGGCGAAGATTACATTCAACAATTCTATAATCAAACCGTCACTATCGCTGGCACCATTTCTGGCGATCCCAATTCCGACGAATCTGCTACTAAATTTAAGCTCACCAACCTGAAATTTGGTGAAAATGCCGACCACCCCTCTGCCGGAAATCTCTATATTATGCTAAAAAACAACGAAGATCTCCGTCGTTCTGACGTCATCACCCTAGAAGGGAAGTTATCTAGCGGCTTTGGCACTTATGCCGGTTTTATGTATCATCCAACGGTCCAAAAACTCGCTCGCGCTGACCCCGCCGATCCTGTCCTCACCGTTCGCGACTGGTTTTCGAGCAGGATTGCCAGCCAAATTCCCGAGCCCGAAAATAGTCTCGGTCTTTCTTATCTTCTCGGTATGAAAACCGGCCTCCCCGACGATTTAAATGAAAACCTCCGCATTGTCGGGCTGGTTCATATCGTCGTTGCCTCTGGCGCACACCTCTCGATTCTCGTTGGTATTGCTCGCAAAATTTTCGGCAAACTCTCACGTTTTTCCGGTCTACTATTCTCGATTCTTTTCATCCTCTTTTTTATGGCCATGGTCGGATTTACCCCTTCGATTATGCGTGCTGGTCTGATGTCCATTCTCTCTCTTGCCGCTTGGTATGTCGGGCGCAAATTTGCTCCTTGGCGAATCATTCTCATTGTTGCTGCCGTCACTCTCGTTATCAATCCGATGTTTATCATTGATCTCGGTTGGTTACTTTCTTTCGCCAGTTTTGCCGGCATTATGATTTTCGGCCCGAAATTTGCCGCTTTTTTCTACGGCGAAAAGTGTCCAAAATTCATCGCTTCCTCTGTTCTCTCCACTATCACTGCTACATTGATGACTTTCCCGATTACCCTCTATTATTTCGGTACTCTTTCGCTTATCTCTGTTATCGCTAATTTATTAATTCTGCCGACGCTCTCTTTCGCTATGGGCGCCACATTCTTAACCGGGGTCGTTGCCGACATTCCGCTCCTAAACTCCCTGGTCGGCTTTCTTACTACTAAAATCCTCGATTTTCACATTTTCGTAGTCGATTTTCTTGCCCTTCAAAAAAGTTTTCTCATCGAAATCGACCCCTATCAGCCTTGGGTTTTTATCTTTTATCTTCCAGTCGCTCTACTTTTAATTTATAGTTTCTTCAAAAATCGTAAAACCCCAACCACCCCCGTTATTTCGGAGCTTTCATACGCGCCTGAATCGCTGGACTTTTTCTCTAAAAAATGATAGAATAAAACTATGTCAGGACATTCAAAATGGGCTACAACAAAACGTCAAAAAGCCGTTGTCGACGCCAAGCGTGGTGCGCTTTTCACTAAAATCGGCAATCAGATCGCTATCGCTGCTCGTGGTGGCACCGATCCAGATATGAATCCGTCGCTCGCGATGGTTTTAGACAAGGCTCGTCACGCTAACATGCCGAAAGCGAATATTGAACGCGCAATTGCGCGAGCTGCCGATAAATCTGCGGCAACACTCATCGAAGAAGCCTATGAAGCTTATGGACCGGGCGGGGTCGGGATTGTGATCGAAGTCGCGACCGATAACAAAAATCGCACTATGCCTGAAGTTCGTCACACTCTCGATAAAAATGGCGGCCGGATGGCTGATCCGGGCTCGGTAATGTTTCAATTCGAACGCAAAGGCGCGATCGTCATTTCTGAAAAAGGCGAAGATGCTTTGATGTCGGCTCTCGAAGCTGGCGCCGAAGATGCCTCCGAAGAAGAAGACGGAATCGAAATTATTACGAACTCTTCCGATTTAATGAAAGTTCGTGATGAATTGAAAAAACAAAATCTAACCGTCACTTCCGCTGAACTTCAATACGTTCCGAACAGTTATGTTCCAGTTGAAGGTGAAACGGCGACAAAATTGGAAAAATTGTTGTCCGCTATCGACGACCTCGACGACGTCACGAATGTCTATACTAATGCCGAATAAACAAACCCCTTGATTTTAGAGAGGAAAAGGTATATACTAAATTTAAATACATTAAAAGCGAGGTAAAATTATGCCAGAGGTTAAACCGACAGAGGTGGAAAGTAAAGCTAGTATTAAAGTCGTAGGGGTAGGCGGTGCCGGTGGTTCCGCAGTTGAACGGATGAAAGAAGTGGGTCTTTCTGGTGTTGAATTTGTAGCGATTAACACAGACGCGCAGGCACTTCACCATTCTCCTGCTGATACTAAAGTGCATATCGGTAAGGGGCTTGGTGCTGGTGGCGATCCCGAAAAAGGACGCGAAGCCGCCGAAGAAGGTAGAGAAGCAATCGCGAAGGCGCTCGATGGCGCTGATATGGTCTTTATCACGCTTGGTGCTGGCGGTGGTACTGGTTCTGGGGCTGGTCCGATTGTTGCTGAAGAAGCCCGCAACAAAGATATTTTAACGGTTGGTGTTGCGACTAAACCCTTCACTTTCGAAGGTGCTCGTCGACGCGCGAATGCTGATGTTGCGATTGACAAACTCGCGCGACAAGTCGATGCCTTGATCACGATCCCGAACGACCGACTTTTACAAACTATCGACCCGCGCACTCCTCTACTCGAAACTTTCAAAATCGCTGATGACGTTTTAAGGCAAGGTGTTCAGGGAATTTCCGAACTTATCACCGAACATTCTTTAATCAATCTTGATTTCGCCGATGTCAAATCGATCATGAAAAATGCCGGCTCGGCACTGATGGGTATCGGCCGCGCTTCTGGTGAGAATCGCGCCGTGATCGCCGCACAACAAGCCGTCGAATCGCCTCTGATCGAAGTTAAAATCGAAGGTGCACGCGGTGTACTATTTAGTGTCGCTGGTGGTTACGATATGTCG
>CAVFNU010000009.1:0-3390 GCA_963624235.1 bacterium
CACTACTTCTTCTCTCCATTATATCACAGATTGTCAAAATTTTCAAGACTTTTTTCATCCCAAAAAATCCCCAACGGTAGGGATTTTTTAGACATAGATAAGCTCTCAACCTCTATTTTTAAGCCGACTCGCAGTTAGTTAGCTTATGTTTAATTATACGCCCCCAAAATCAAAAGTCAAGACTTTTTCTCATTAAATATCAAGATCGTCTAGATCCGCGAGTTCCGCGCGCGTTTTTTCTGCCAATGCCGAAGATTCATCATCTTCCACATCATTTTTCGCATCGTCATCTGCCGAACTTTCATCTTCCACCACGTCCGATATCATGTCTTCCGTCACCTCTTCCGCCGATTTCTCCGCCGATTTTTCGGTTTGCGTTGCCGCCCCGTCTTCGTTCGTATTCACGATTTTCAAATTATATCGCGCATCTTGTTTCGTCCCGAGCGCCCGAAGCAGCCCGCGAATCGCTTGTGCTGTCACTCCACGCTTGCCAATCACTCGCCCAACATCCTCCGGATCCACAGTCAAAGACAATAATACCCCTTTTTCGTCAATTTTTCGCTCAACTACTACCTTTTCGGGATTGTTGACTAAAGTTTTTACGATATATTCGACAAATTGCTGATCAATGGTAGCCATATTTCCTCCGTTAAATTACTTATTTTTATTATAGCACAAAAATAGCCCCGCAGGGCTAAATTTTGATTTATTTTTCCGCCGGAGCTTCCGAAGTTCCAGCTTCAGCCGGCGCTTACCCCTCCGAAGCCCCTTCTGCTGGGGCCTCAGCCGGAGCTTCCTCCGCTGGTGCTTCTTCCTTCGGCTGGTTCTTACGCAATTTATCTGCGTGTTTCGCCGTCGCTTTCTTCGGCGCCACTTCCTTATACCACTTCGGCAGTTTCACACCATTTTTCTTCAAAATGAATGCTACTCGCGAAGACGGCTGCGCACCATTTTTCAAATATTTTTCTACCGCTTCTTTGTCAAGGGTCAAAGCCTTCGTTGCGGGGTTATAGTTGCCGACGAGAGCCACAATCCGACCCGAAAGCGGGTGTCGCTGTGATTCTTGGACGACTATCCGGTACGTCGGGTAATGCGTCCGGCCATTACGTTGCATGCGAATCGCTAGCATTTTTTCTCCTTACTTTATTAACCTTTCCATTATAACACACTTTTTAAGAAAAGAAAAGCCCCGCTAAGTAGCGAGGCTTAAGGTTAGCTAACTTTTTGAGCGAAATTCTTGTTCTATTTGTTGCAACTCAACAATTCTGTTCTCCTTTTCATTTTTCTCTACCGCCTTTTTGTAAAATTTTCGACGGTCGGCGTCGAGGAGCAATTCAACCAACTTCTCTGGATCATTAATTCCTCTAATTCTAAAAGTCCGGCAATAATCATTTAAATCAATTATCACCCTTAGACAGTCCAGCTTTCGCCGGTTAATGCTTCGATTGAGTTTACAATCGTCGCCATTATAATATCTCTCAAATACGTCCTTTACTTTCCAACTCGTTGCTGGATCGAGTAAGCTTTCCTTCAGGCTTCTCGCCCAGGAATACTCACCCGATACCTTTAGGAGTTCTCTAACCTCTCCGTAGTATCTCATAGTTTCCCATGAGATCTGCTTGGAATCTGACACTTTGACCCCTCCTTTCGTTTACGTCGTCAAAAAATCATCTTCCACTCTTTCTACTATATCACAAGACACTCAAAAAGTCAAGGCTCCATCTAGGTCCACCTCATTATTCTTCTAGTATCTCCGCTGCCTTGTCTCTATTTCTGATGTTTTTTCAATGTTTCAAAAACTTTTTCGCGGTCGCTTTTAATTAGCTCCAACCTCGCCACGATTTCATTCTCCCCGATTTCAATCGCACGCCTCAAAGCCGGATCCTCTCGCATCGGCTCGAAAAATTTCCGCCAAGCCTCAAGCCCCGCCTTAGTCCGAATCACATTTGCCGTATATCGCGGATAGGCATCCAGCGATTTGTCGCCCATCGTTTTTCTCACAAAATCCCAATGCGAAGTCAGCCACTGCCAAACCATTTTCCGCGCCCGCGTGTTTCTAAACAAATAAATAAACAGATGTAGCTGGTCCTGCGGTTTCACAAGTTCCACGTCATTCAAAACTTCTACCATCCGCGTCAAAACTTTTTCATCTCGCACCAAAGTTGTTGCAAACAACAAATCAAATTTCACATCCGGATCCGCCGTTTCACGATACGCCGTCAAAAATTCCTCTACCACTTCCGGCTCAAAATAGATTTTCGCGTCCAGCACCGCGTCCCGAATTTCTGCATTTAGTTTAGCAAAATCCCGCGTATACAAATCCGCCAAAACTTTCAAATTTTCCGTGTCTTCCGCATAATAATCCAGCCCTTCCAAAATCGCCCTCAGCCGCAACGTATTTTCATCATCTCCCGCTCGCGTCACCAGTCCAATTTCCGCAAGTTTCGGCCGCACAAGCTCACCCACAAACTTTTTCAACTTCTTTTCTTCTTCCGAGTCCGGCTCGCAGAAAATCTTCAGTTGCGAAACAATAATCGCCACAATATTCCACACCGCCGCCGAATTTTCGTCCCGGAATTTTTCAACCAAAGGTAGCAAAGACGCCGACGACGCTAACTCCGTCCGACAAACCAGCGACCGATCAATCAAAAGTCGTAATTTTTCCTCCAAATTCAGCTCATCGAACCGCGCAAGCCGCTCCTTAAACTCCTTTTCCGACAAATTCAACACATAATGCCCGCTCATATCTTCTGTAATTTTCGCAATCGGCCATGTTTCCGCTGTCATTTCCCCGTCCAGCAAAAACCTCTGTTGCTTTCCTGCCGTAATCACCGGATACCCCGGCCGATCAATAAACGCATGCATCATCGTCCCGGCATCAAACTCCGCGTGCCGCGAAAGGCATGCCCACAAATCATCCCCCACCGTATTCTGATACTTAAATTTCTCAAAATAATCCCGAATTCCTCGACAAAATTCCGTCCAGCCCATCGCCCGGATCAGCATCAGCATCAACCTCGCCCCCTTCGAATACACAATCGCCCCATCAAACAGCGTCGCGATTTCCGCTGGCTCGGAAACATCCTGATGTACCGACTGTACACCCGAATACGCATCCCGCATGAGTGCCGAAAGACAATCCCCCGTAAAAAATCCCTCAAAAATCTTAAATTCCGGATACGCCCGGTCCACCGCATAATATTCCATCACACTCGCAAACGACTCATTCAGCCACAAATCGTCCCACCATTTCATGGTCACGAGGTCCCCAAACCACTGATGTGACAGCTCATGCGCCACCGTCAGCGCCACCGACTTTTTCGTCCCGAGCGTCGCATTCTTCCCCGCCAGCATCATCGATTCTCGATACGTCACCAGTCCCCAGTTTTC
>CAVFNU010000010.1:0-3272 GCA_963624235.1 bacterium
CAATTGGGACGATTGAACTCTACTTCGACGGGGCAAAGTCGCGTTTCATGTCGCTCGACAAGACGCATGAATAATATTATTTTGGTTTCGTTTATGGTATAATGGAAAAGTGAAGAAAGTTACCATTTCTAAGCTTTTTTTATATCGACATCGGTTCGAAATCGGGTATATTTTGTTGGGTTTGACATTCATTGGACTGTTATTCGCAATGCCGTTAGTCGCGCAGGCTGGTCTATCAGAGGCGGAGATTGCCTCCGCAACGAGTTCTTATAACCTTGGACGCGCCGATATCGTTAATGGTGATTTAGTTGACTTACCTTATCGAATATTACAAAAACTTTCGATTATGATCTTTGGGTTGACGACCTACGCGATAAAATTGCCTAGTATTTTGGCCGGTCTTTTGCTCGGATTTTTGCTGATTTTACTTCTAAACCGCTGGTTTAAAAACAACGTTTCGTTGCTTGCATCCTGTCTAATTGTTCTGTCGACACCATTTTTGTTCTTAGCCGGGTCGGGAACGCCGCTGATTATGTTGGTTTTATGGCCAACTCTACTGCTTTGGCTCGGCTCGAAAATCCAAGGCGAAAAACGTCCGAAACCGTTGTATAGTTTTATGTTTGCGACCGCGATGCTTTGCTCGATTTTCACGCCTTATATGATTTATTTTGCTGTATTTTGTGTAGTTTTCGTATTGTGCCAGCCACATCTTCGTTTCGTCGTTAAAAGATTGCCGAAAATGCCTTTAGTACTGGTTGGAATTTTGCTAGTTGCGGGTTTTTCGCTACTCGGAGTTAGCATTTATCATAACCCCTCGACAATGCTTGAACTTTTAGCGACTAAGGATTGGCAAGCCGGAAACTTCTTTAATAATATCGCGACTGGACTAGCGCCGGTATTTTCTTGGCATAATACGATTGAAAGTCCGTTTCTGTCACCGTTGATTAGCTTGCCGATTTTAGCCTTAGCATTAATCGGTCTATTTTCAACCACCAAAGGCTTCTTTGCCTCGCGCAACTCAATCGCTACGATTTTATTAGTTTTCTGTCTCGTGATTACCGGTTTTAATCCCGATGCGGTGATTTTCTTCATTCTGCCACTGTCGATCTTGGTGGCGCACGGACTGAAGTATTTGCTCGAAAAGTGGTATGGACTTTTTCCGGAAAACCCCTATGCGCGAATTTCGGGATTATTTCCACTGACGATCTTATTCGGAGTGATGATTATTCCGGGGCTCCTACAATATGTTTACGGCTATCGCTACAATCCGAATATCGCGAATGAATTTGATTATACTCTAGAAGTAATTCACGAAAATCTCACGAACGAGACTTTGGTCGCGACAAAAAATTATGACTTTTATAAAATTTTAGAAGAGTCTAGCGATCTGAGAGTCGTCCAGGAGACTGGGGAAATAACTGAACGGACGGCGTTCCTCGGGAAACCGGAGAATTCGACAGAGAATTATCGACTAGACCGCATATTTACATCGCCAATGCGTGAAAACTCTGATATAATATACATATATCAATCTATTGAAGAGGAAAAAGAAGGAGATTAAAATGGGCCAGACAATGGATCAGATGAAGTTAATCAATCAATTACGTAAAGCACAAAAAGAATTAAAAAATGAGATCGTCGAAGTCGAGGCTGGTGATGGGGCAGTTGTGGTACAAATCAATGGCGAGTTAAAAGTAAAGAAGGTAAAAATTGATCCGGAAAAAATCGATCTGGATGATATCCACGAATTGGAACGTTGGATCGAGAATTGTATGCGTGATGGTTTTGCGAAAGCACAAGAAATCGCAACCGACAAAATGAAACCGTTGATGGGTGGACTTGGTAATCTCGGTCTTGGCGGAATGTAATGTTGCCAAAAGCTTTAACAAACGCGATCGAGGCGCTCGGTCATCTGCCGGGTGTGGGTCCGCGAACAGCAGAGCGTTATGCCTATTATCTTTTTCGAGCTAATCCGCGAATCACGGAAGATATTACGGAAGCTCTGATAAAACTTCATCGCGATGTAAAAACTTGTCCGGTAACTTTTGCGTTAATTGATGCCGACGAAGAAGTTTCACCATTCTATACGGACGAGAACCGCGATAAAACTACGATTTTAGTGGTTGAAGAACCGTTAGATATTTATGCGATAGAACAAACGAAGGGTTATAAAGGCACTTATCACGTTCTCGGCGGAGCGGTTTCGCCAATCGACGGGATCACACCGGAACAACTCCATATTGGCGAACTAATAAAGCGCGTAAATAATGATAACGTCAAAGAAGTAATTATTGCGACTAATCCTTCGGTCGAGGGGGAATCAACAGCATTATTGCTCGAAAAAATGCTCCACGAACAAAATCCGAATTTAAAATTAACACGCCTGGCGCGGGGTTTGCCACTCGGAGTAGATTTATCTTATGCCGACCAAATCACGCTTTCGGCGGCTCTGGAAAATCGTACTGATTTATAAAAACTTTTTATAGTTGTTCGAGCGCTCTAAAATCGACTTTGGCGAGTTTAGTCTTTGGCAGAGCATCGATAAATCGGATCTCGCGCGGTGCTTCATAACGCGCGAGATATTTCTTATAAATCGTGCTTAATTCCCGACGCGTCGCACGTTCGTTTGCGCCATCCTTCAAAACAACAAAAACTACGACTTTTTCACCGCGTAATTTATCTTCGCGTCCAACCACCGCGCAACTTGCGACCGACTTACATTTCAAAGTCACATCTTCAATATTCGAAGGATAAATATTATAGCCATTCGAGACGATCATCCGCTTCAAACGCGCGCGAAAATGAAAAACACCTTTTTCATCGACATAGCCAATATCACCAGTTCGCAAATATTTTTTATTTCCGAGCTTTAAGAAGGCTTTATCGGTTTCTTTCGGTTTGCCGAGATAACCTTTCATTACCGAAAGACCACGCACCACAATTTCACCGTCTTGCCCAAGCTCCGCTTCTTTACCAGTTTTCAAATCGACAATTTTCACATCGTTATCCGGAATCGGATAGCCGATTGCGTCTGGGTCTTCGGCTACTGAACGTGGCGAAAAGATAAAGCCACCCGAAGCTTCGGTTAGTCCATACCCGTTTTCAATCACTGCTTTCGAGCCATGTGCTTTCAAAAAATCGTTAATCCGTTGTTTTGAAGACATACTGATTACATCGCCGCCCGAAACTACACCTTTAATTCCGCGTAATTCTTTCGGCCCGAATTTCAATTTCGAAAGATAGTCAAATACCGTCGGCACACCAACCAAGAT
>CAVFNU010000011.1:0-11831 GCA_963624235.1 bacterium
CCATATTTCTATTATACCTTATTAATCACCGGAATCACAATCGGCGTGTGTCCTGTCGCGTCAAACAAAATATGCGTAACATCTTCCTTAATTTCTTCTTTTAGTACCTTCATTTCCGGATCAGTCGAAATCGATTTATCCGTTTTTTGGCGCAGATAATGCCGAATTTTTCCAATTAACTCTTCCGAATTATCGAGATAGATAAATGCTCGCGAAACAATATCCGGCGTCTTCATTAAATGCCCAGTTTTTTTATTCAGTGTCAGCACAATCACAAAAATTCCTTCGCGCGAAATATGAATCCGGTCTTTCACCACCGCTTCATGAACCAATCTGTCCGCATCATCATACAATTTATTCCCCACATGAATTCGCCCGGCCTTTCGAATCGTCTTATTCGGCAAAAGCTCGACAATATCCCCGTCGTCCGATACCAAAATCCGGTCTTTCGGGATTCCGATCACATTTTCCGCCATTTCCGCATTATGCTCCAACATATAAAATTCACCATGATATGGCATATAATTCGTCGGGTGGAGCCTAGTCACAAATTCCACATGATCCTCGTAATAAGCATGTCCCGATAGATGCAACGGTCCGATATTTGTCAAATGTGTTTTGCCATTTTGAATCACTTGCGCCCCCTCGCGCAGTAGCCCGTCCACCGTATTCACCACGTGCGGTTCATTTCCCGGAATCGGGTTCGACGAAAACACGATCGTGTCGGTCGACTTAATCTTGATATATTTATGCGCCCCTGTTATCATCCGATTCAAAACCGCGTTCAGCTCCCCCTGCGATCCCGTACAAACGATACAGACTTTTTCATCCGGAAGCTTAATAATGTCTTCCATTTTCATAATCGTATCTTTCGGTACCTTAATCGACTTCGCCCGGAGTGCCACTTCGACGTTATTAATCATCGAAAAGCCCGAAAACGCCACCTTGCGTCCGCGTTTCGCCGCCTCGTCCAAAACTAATTGAATTCGTGAAATCTGCGATGAAAAACAAGAAATAATTACTCGCCCATTCACATAATGATCCATCACTCGCCCCATATTTTCGCCAATATCATATTCCGAATGCGGATGTTTGCCCGGCGAGTCGATGTTCGTCGACTCGTTCACCATCAAATCAATTCCCTCATTTTTCACAATTTCATCAATTCGCTCATAATCCGCTTGTCGCCCCATCGGTCGTTCCTCGTGGCGCCAGTCCCCCGACAGATAAATCACCCCGTTCGGCGTCCGCACCACAATCGCCGTATTCCCCGGAATCGAATGTAACATATGGATAAATTCCACCGACAAATGCTCCGAAACTTGAATTTTTTCGTGCTTAAACGGGTCGATCGGACGATAATTCAAATCCGGCTCCTCATCGAGTTCCGACATCTGTTTCTTAATCATCCCAATCGTGAAATTCGTCGCATAAATCGACACCAAATTCCCAAATTTCGGCAATAAATGCCGACAAGCCCCGATATGGTCCAAATGCGCATGCGTAAAACAAATCGCTTTCACCTTATCGCGGTTGTCCTCGAGATATTTAATGTCCGGAATCAGATAATTCACCCCTGGATAATCCTCGCCCGCAAACAGCACCCCCATATCGACAATAATCATCTCCGATTTATACTCGATAATCGTCATATTTTTGCCGATCCCGAATTCACCCACACCCCCGATCGGAATAATTCGCACCGCTTCCGGATCCGGTCGCAGTTGTCTCAAGCGCGCATTCGTCATCTGTTCCCCGTTAAACCCATTATAACGCGACTTATTCACCGGCAAACCAATGATGTGTTGCGTCGCCTGTGCATTCACGTCTTGTGAGAGCATTCTCTGGTGATGTACCATATCGCCCTTACGCGTCGATACCGAAAGGTTTACTCTTCTCTTGTCTGCGCCATTTTTTCCGCCTTGGTTATTTACTTTTTTACCTTTATTATTGGCCTTTTTGCTCTGTGAGGCGTTTTTTGCCCCTTTCCCGGCGTTTTTACTCGAATCCGACATTGATCCCACTAATTTCTCATCCTTACCCCCAGGGCCGAAATTCGCATTAAAATGGCGATTTTGCGCCTCTTCGAATTGTTTTTTGATATCTGGTAATCTCTCTGCCCGCGATTTCAAGAGCCGCGCGCGACGCTCTTCTTCATTTAAATTCATATCTTCCTTTTTTATAATTTATATTCTACAAGTAGTTTAAGCTATCTCTATTATACCAAAATCCATCCTATTTTTCAATATTTTTGTAGTTTTCAAATTTTATGACAAGCCTTTAAATATTTCCCATTCAAAAAACCCTCTCGAAGAGGGCTTTTTGAATAAAGTTAACTTTTATTTTTTAGTAAAATTCACTTTCTTAAATAAATGTTTTCTGTCTTTATATCCTTTAATTCCTAAAGCAGTTGCAGTAATCCCAATCGCTGTCATCAATATTCCCGTAATCTTTGCGAAACCTTCACCGGTAAACATACCCGTATTTGGTACTGCTATATTAATATCTCCGTTTTGAGACGACTCCGAGTTCTCTGTAGTTTCTCCAGTATTAGGAATTGCTATTTCTTCATCAGAAGTATAAACGCTAACCGTCCAATATTTAGTAAGTTCTTCCGCTCCAGATAAGCTGTATTTTTCGCCACTAGTAGCATCATATACTTCGACTTTCACCTTAAATCCACCATCCAATGCAATGTTCGAAATTGTATCCGTCGAGATTTGCCCGTATTCACCAGCCGGCACTGTTATACGTCCAGCTTCGATATAGCCATCACCATTATCAATCGATATAACATATTCAGTTGTTTTGTTCATCTTCATGACGTGCGTCGAAAGTGCTATTTTCTTTATGAATTCTGTTTCCTTTGTCGAAAAATCATAGATAACACTATTACCGCTATTGTCAATTACTCCAATCGTTTTCGAATCATATACGTTTTTATATTCATTTTTTTCTGTTTTTTGAATTGCCCCGAAGTCAATCGTCCCCTCATTTGTAGAATCAACAAAATCATATCCTAACCAAATATATTCCATTGCTGAATAATTTTCAAGAAAATCCGTAAATTCCGTTCGTGCTTCCGCAATTTGCTCCTCCGTTAAGCCGGAAGTATCCAACATCCCCATAAGCGTCTCTACATCAATTCCATAATCTGTGAAAAGCGAATCTTCTCCCCACGAATTTTGCAATAGAAATGCTCCTTTTTTAGTTGTGCCATCAGAGGGGTCTGTATATTCATGCTCATCGTCCCAACCCACGATCGCCATCGCATGTCCGTTTTCCGTGCCACAGTTTGTCCCTCGATCCACAATCGTCGAGGTTTCCGTATCCCAACAAGCCTCTACCCCTGGAGCTATTGTGCCTACATAGGCTGCACCATACTTATAAACACTTTCTTTCACCGTTCCGACATTATCTTGTTTTCCTTCGATGAATCGATAATCCATCACCACATAATCGCTTTTTTCCGACAAATCAGATTTTGGCATTAGTTTCGTATAAGCATCAACATGTGTCCCAAGTTGCATCAATATAGTATTTTGATCCTGAAATTGTCGCCAACTCGACACTTTCGATAGATTCTCCGCATCGTTCAACTTCATTTTTTCGAAGAATCCCGCCTCATCCTCCAACGCAGATTCTCCGCCCAAAAGATAAGAAGACTGCGAAAAATTACCTCCGTCACCTAAACTTCTATCTACTCCAAACGAAGCAATAATATAATCATAATACTCCGAACCGCTTCCCTCTGTGCTTCCATTTTTTGCTAGTAAATAGTCCATTTTCTTTGGAGAAAACTCATAATCAATTCCTTGCGTCTTCTTTAAATTCGATTCAATCGCCGTGGTAATTGCAAATGCCCAGCAATCACTATCGGCACCCTGATTCTTTATCGTTGTACCATATCCAGCTGTAATCAAGTTGTAAGCAACTGGAAGACTTGTATCTTCTCCCTTGCCACCTGTCCCATTTTTTGATTTATACTTAACCGGGACCACTTTCCATTCCGAACCCAGCCCTGCCGCTACGTCTTGTTGATATTGCTCGTATACAGGATTCAGCATCATCGAGTCCATATAATCGATCGCAATCATTATTTTGTTTCTCCTTTTTGTGTATTAACCTTGTATATTTCTATATTATCACCCCCCCCGCGAATCGTCAATATTTTTCTGGACTTTTTTATAGATTTTTGCTATAATTATTTTATACCACAACCGACCTCTAAGGCCGGTTTTATTAATATCAAGGAAAGGAACTATGGAAGGTTTAGATCTGAAACAGATGTCAACTATGGTTGATATCATCGCCGAAGAAAAAGGCTTGCCGAAAGAAACCGTTTTAAATGTGATCGAGACGGCAATTGCGGCGGCTTGGCGAAAAGACAATGGCGACCGCGACATGAATGTGCGCGCCACGCTAAATACTAAAACTGGTGAAGCCGATGTTTTCATCGTGCGAACGGTGATTGAGGACGGCGTAGGCTACAATCCTTCGACCGAAATTCCGCTTGCCGAAGCCGGAAAAGACGCTAAAATCGGCGACGAAGTCGAAGAAAAACATAAAATCACTAATTTCGGTCGCGTTGCTGCGCAGACTGCGAAACAAGTCGTAATTCAACGCTTGCGTGAAGCTGAAAATAATGCCGTTTTAGCAGCTTTCGAAGATAAAGTCGGAACTGTTGTTACAGGGACTGTTTCTCGTGTCGAGTCGAAACTCGTTCGCGTCGATCTCGGTCGTGCTTCCGGGATTATGCCTCGTTCCGAACAAATCGACGGTGAATATTATACTGTCGGTTCGCGAATTAAGGTGTTAATTAAGAAAATCGAACGTGGCGAACGTGGCGCGCAACTGATTTTGTCGCGCGGTAGCGCCGAATTTGTTGAATATCTCTTCCGTCAGGAAGTGCCAGAACTCGAAAACGGCGCCGTTGAAATTCGTGGCATCGCTCGCGAAGCCGGTCGTCGCACGAAAATCGCTGTCATGTCCACCGTTCCAGGCGTCGACCCAGTCGGTACTTTTGTCGGTAGTCGCGGTGTTCGCGTTCAAGCCGTAATGAATGAAATCGGTGATCGCGAGAAAATTGACGTGATTACTTGGAGCGATAATGCTTCGGAATACATTCGCGAGGCTCTGTCGCCGGCTGAAATCATGAAAGTCGAAATCAACGGCAAAAAAGCCAAAGTTACCGTTTCCGAAGAGATGCAATCCATCGCTATCGGTAAACAAGGGCAAAATGTTCGCCTTGCCTCGAAATTAACTGGCTACAATATCGATATCGAACTTGCAAAATCAGCTCCGAAAAAAGCCCGCAAAAACGTTGAGGATTCCCTCCTCTCCGCGCTCGAGGAAGCCGAAGAAGAATAATTAACCATCAAAAAATCGTCCCTTAGGACGATTTTTTGATAATTTGGCACCTTCCTAGTTTCCCGCTGTTGCAGTATAATCGGCGCTACTGGGCTTGACTGCTGTGTTCGGAATGGGAACAGGTATTTCCCCAGTGCTATGGGCACCAAATCGCGCGCTCGCTAAAACAAGCGAACTATTGATGTCCATAAGGGTCATAAAGATTTTAAAAACTTCGCGACGTTTTTAATTTTAGGCATGTGCCCAATTTTTAGGCACTAGTCCAAAATCCATTCAAACGTCGGTTGCTAGTTAAGTCATCCCCGTGTTTTCGCCGCGACCTCAAGTCTTACCGAAAACACGGAACATAAAAAGGCGATGGACCTATTAGTACTACTCAGCTCCACACGTTGCCGTGCTTCCACTTATAGCCTATCAACCAGATCTTCTTTCTGGAGTCTCCTAGGGAATCCTTATCTTGGAGTGGGCTTCGCGCTTAATATGCTTTCAGCGCTTATCTCTTCCGAACATAGCTACCCGGCAATGCAGTAGGTGACCACAACCGGCACACTAGAGGTTCGTCCATCTCGGTCCTCTCGTACTAGAGACAGCTCTCCTCAAGATTCCTAACGATCATGCCGGATATAAACCGAACTGTCTCACGACGTTCTGAACCCAGCTCGCGTACCACTTTAACCGGCGAACAGCCGGACCCTTGGAAGGTGCTCCCCCTCCAGGATGTGATGAGCCGACATCGAGGTGCCAAACCGCGCCGTCTATGTGAACTATTGGGCGCGATCAGCCTGTTATCCCCAGGGTAACTTTTATCCGTGTGCGCTGTCTTTCCCACGTAAATAGAACTTAAAGTTCAATACAGCGGGTCACTTGCTCCCACTTTCGTGTCTGATTGGATTGTAGTCCTCACAGTCAAGCTGGCTTTTGCGCATACACTACCACTACGATTTCCATCCGTAGTTAGCCAACCTTTGAACGCCTCCGCTACTCTTTAGGAGGCAACCGCCCCAGTTAAACTACCCGCCATGCACGGTCCGCTTGGCCGATCAGGTCAAGCGTGAGACTGTTAAAATACTCAGGGTGGTATTTCACATTTCGACTCCACAAATACTGGCGTATCTGCTTCAAAGTCTTCCACCTATTCTACACAAAATATCCCAACAATCAATGCAAAGTTGTAGTAAAGCTCCATGGGGTCTTCTCGTCCTGGCATGATCAGACGGCATCTTTACCGCCAATGCACGTTCACCGAGGCCTTCGCCGAGACAGTGCCCACATGATTACTCCATTCGTGCGGGTCTGAACTTACCAGACAAGGAATTTCGCTACCTTAGGACGATCATAGTTATCGCCGCCGTTCACCGGGGCTTCAGTTTGAACCGTGAAGCTCTCCCCTTAACCTTCCGGCACTGGGCAGGAGTCAGCCCCTATACATCCGCTTTCGCGTTAGCAGAGACCTGTGTTTTTGGTAAACAGTTCCGTGGGCTCTTTAGCTGCGGCCCTCTCATCAAATTGACGATTAGGCTGTCAAAGTCTGTGTCTCGACAAAAGATTTAGTATCGATTTTAGGTAATTTAACCTCATCTTTCGCTTGAGACAACTTTGACAAATCCTCAACTTAATGAGAGGGCAGTCCTTATTCCGAAGTTACGGACGCTTTTTTGCCGAGTTCCTTAGCGAAGGTTCTCTCGTAGGTCTTAGTCTACTCGACTCGAGCACCGGTGTTGGTTTGCGGTACGGTAGGCAATAGCCTAAGTTAACCAGCTTTTCTAGCCACCGTTTTACCCAGAATCGACTCTCCCGAAGGGAGCCTTTCATTCATCTCTTGTTCCCAAGAGACTTAGACGGTTATATACCAATAAACCGCTCCGGTCACACAATGTGAACTGTTAACAACTATTACCTGTACAGGAATATTAACCTGTTGTCCATCGCCTACGCTGATATGCCTCGGCTTAGGACCGACTAACCCAGGGACCATTACGGTCGCCCTGGAAACCTTGCTCTTACGACCGACAGGATTCTCACCTGTCTTAAGGTTACTGATTCCAGCATTCTCACTTGATACCGCTCCACCGTTCCTTCCGAAACGACTTCGCCGCAATATCAACGCTCCTCTACCACGCCTACTAAAGTAGACATCCATGTCTTCGGTTTAATACTTAGCCCCGTTACATTTTCCACGCAAAATCTCTTGACTAGTGAGCTGTTACGCACTCTTTAAATGAATGGCTGCTTCTAAGCCAACATCCTAGCTGTTTAAGAAACTTCACCTTGTTTCCCACTTAGTATTAATTAGGGACCTTAGACGATGGTCTGGGCTGTTTCCCTTTTGAGCAACGAGCTTAGCCCCGCTGTTCTGACTGCCATGATTACACAGATGGTATTCGTAGTTTGATAAGAGTGGGTACAGTTGCCCGCCCCAGTTCTTTTCAGAGCTCTACCCCCAACTGCTACTACATGACGCTAGCCCTAAAGCTATTTCGAGGAGAACCAGCTATCTCCGAGTTCGATTGGAATTTCACCGCTAACCACAAGTCATCCAAGCACTTTACTGCGTACCCTGGTTCGGTCCTCCACGACGTGTTACCGTCGTTTCAACCTGCTCATGGTTAGGTCACCCGGTTTCGGGTCTAATTCCACCGACTAGTCGCCCTATTCAGGCTCGCTTTCACTGTGGCTCCGTCAACTGACTTAGCCTCGCCGATAAAATTAACTCGCTGGATCGTTCTACAAAAAGCACGCCGTCACGGATAAATCCGCTCCGACACCTTGTAGGCACTGAGTTTCAGGATCTATTTCACTCCCCTCCCGGGGTTCTTTTCACCTTTCCATCACTGTACTAGTTCGCTATCGATCAATCAATATATTTAGCCTTGGCAGGTGGTCCTGCCGGATTCAAACAGGGTTTCTCGTGCCCCGTCCTACTTGAAAAAAGATAAATAAAGCCTAAGACCGTTTCGCATACGGGACTTTCACCCTCTTCGGCGCTACGTTCCAGAAGCTTCCGCTACGATCTAAAGGATTGTATCTTTACCCGCTCAATTTAGCGTTGTCGGTTCTTATGCCGAAACTCGGAAAAATCCGCGTCTCAGCATAAAAATTATCTAATTTCGCAACCCCCTTCAAGCATTGGCCGCTAAAACCATACTATCTCGCTCCGGTAAACCGGTTCACAAGTTAGAACTTGAAAGGTTTAGGCTGTTCCAATTTCGCTCGCCACTACTTTCGGAATCATTGGTTATTCTCTTTTCCTCGGCCTACTAAGATGATTCAGTTCGGTCGGTTCCCGTCCTCTACCCTATGTGTTCAGGTAGCGACAATACGACATGACTCGTATTAGGTTTCCCCATTCGGCAATCCCCGGATCATTTCTCGTTGTCAGATCCCCGAGGCTTATCGCAGACTTCTACGGCCTTCATCGGTATTGATTGTCAAGGCATCCACTATCAGTGCCCTTAATTACCTTTTTATGCATTGACTTAACTAGCAATCGAAGTTTGACTTTCAAAAATCAACTGCTCGTTCCGTCTTTAAAATCTTTAATCGTTACAAATTGTTAAATCGAAAAGTCGCATGTATCTCCGCGACCGCTAAGCGACCTCGAAAATTTTCCTCGCTTTTCTTTCTTTTCGTAGAGGTCGCTAACTTAAAGTTTTTCGCGACTTGCTTAAACTTCTCTCATTATATCAAACATTTTTTACAAAATCAACCCCTTTTTTCGCGATTTTTTACGATTTTTCATACTCTTATATCTTTTTTCGCGTTCTTTACAAAAAACTGCCCCGAAGGACAGTTTTTTGTAGCTTTTTTCAGCGTCTATGCTCTCGCTCGCTTATTTTTCTTTCGCCCCCACGATCGAGTCGCTAACCAAATAGCAATCGCTATTATAATAAATAATATAATCGCCAGTAACCAAATTGGACATTTAATCACCATTTTCGAAGTTTGCGCCAACGTTTCCCCTTCAAACTCAACCGTATAAACCACATTAAAGATTCCAATTTCAGGTGTATTTTCCCAAGCCGTCTCAGTATAATAAGTCTGGTCCGGCATAATTAGATGTGTTTCCGGGTCTTCCTCGTTCGTATAAATCTCTTCATCCGAAAACAGCGGAAAAACTTGCATCTTATAACTCGCCGTTCCGTGAACATTTCCCGTATTTTTTATTGTCGACATTCCTTTTACATTCCCTGACAATAAGAATGCCGGCACGTCTATGCTCACAAGCTTTCCATTCCGTGTCGTAGCACCTGCAATTTCCGCATAGATCAAATGTGCAATCTGTATTTTTTCTTCAATCATCGTTTTTTCATTCGTGCTCGCAGTTGATGAAACGATCACCGACGCGTACTGACCGCCCGCCGGAGCCGTTTCCGGAACATCGATTTTGAAAGTTATTTCCGCCGTCTCGCCCGGAGCTAGATGACCGTTTTCGTTCGATGTCACCGTAATCCATTCTGCCATATCTCCCCGCCCGTTCTTACTCTCAAATTTCACACCAGCATCTTCGTCATTACGATAGAATGGTTCAACTAACGTCTGGTAATCAACATCCATCGTATTCGTTCCCGGATTCGTCACCCGAACTGAGCTTTCATACGTATCTCCAGGATTCAAAACAATTTCCTGATCCATCGGCGACATCGAAATTCCATTCATCTGTTCTATTTCTCCGCCTTCTGCCATCACTTTCGGTGTTACCACCCCTGCCACGATAAACAAAGTCGCAATTAGAAAGGACCAACTCTTTTTGTTAAATATTTTTTTCATTTTCCTCCTTATATCATTCTTTTCATTATATCACATTAAGATTTAATTTCGCACGTAAAACCTTTACTAGTATAAATCTTTTCAATCGTCGGCAAGTTGAATACCCCGCTCTCGACCCAATCTAGCTCAAGGTATTTTACTGTTTCATATTTTAATTCGCTTGCCTTAGCATACATACTAAACTTCATCCGATCCGACAATTTCGCATAATTCGCCCCAAACGCATCCGGTCCCAACCCTTCGTCTTGTGTCTTCAGATTCAACGTAGCATGATTCTCCGCCTCGCTTCTTTCTATCGCTTCACTATTATTATAATATAACTCATGAATCAGAGAAATTGTATTAAGTTCCGACTTCTCTCCGCTAAAAGTTGCGTTCACCCGCGTTGTTTTTCTCGTCGAATTATCATAATTGAAAAACGGATATTGAATCCCCTCCGCCTCGCACGCTAACGATTGTGATGTTTCGAGGATTGTTTTATTCGGCGACACCTTCGTTTCTCCCTGTAAAAAGAAGCATAAAATCAGCACAATTGCCGTGAGCAAAAGCGATGTTCCGATCGTCGCCGGCCAATTAGTTTTACTTTTCTTACGTTTTTTTGGCTTTTCTTGCTGAGCCTGCTGGGCTCGATTTTCTGGGGATTTTTCCTCCATATACCTCCTACTTTTCTCCATTATAACATAAACGCGCTAGAAACTGGTTTTTTCATAAAAATCATTCAAGAAAAATGAAATCACCCCTATCTCTTTCGAGCAGGCATCCAGAACGGATACTTTTCGGGGTGATTTCCTCTATCTCTAAAATATCACATACGCAACAAAAACACAACCCTTTTTTGCTCTATCTAAAGGTTATTTTCCGTATTTTAACAATTTTATTTCGGAATACAGAGATATATTTCCTTACATCAGTTTTATTTAGTTGGAGCGATCTGTTTACCGAACCAGCAACTAGATCAGCAAGCTGAAGTAAGTCAGTCCTCACCGAATCCTCAAATTTAAATTCTATTTTGCTTGAATTACCGCTTTTTATTTCTCGTCTCAAATAAGTTGTAGTATCCTTTTTGTACTGTCTACTTGAACGTCCATCAATGGTAATTTTTGCATCTGCTGGAGCGATCTCTTTAAGAAGTTCCTTTATCATCCAATTATACAATTTTTCCCGATCAAAGAATGGCACCAAAGCAGGCGTAATTTCGCGAAAATTATTTTTTTCAATATAGACCGCATAAACTTTAAAATCATACTTATTCGCACGACCGAGCATCTCTAAAACTATGTTCTTCGGATTTTTTGTAAATTTAAATTCGTGATTGTTTTTCCAACCCAAAGATTCTCGATATTCGCCAATTTCATGCATTAAAGCTTCCGCAACTTCCGGATCGGTAAAAAGTACGGCCGCCATTACGAAAATGTCACTAGACGCAGTTTTAAACCCGGGATCGCCAGAATCATCGATAAATATTAACTGCTTTTTCATCGCCGCTGATTATATTATGGTTTTCCAAAAAGTTCAACCCCTCGCATTAACAACCACCATTATTTTTATTTTTTGTAATTTTTAACACAAATATAAACTAATTGCGCTTAATATGCGCAGGAGAAAAAACTTATGAAGAAATCATTAATCGCAGGGGCTGGCATCGCGGCATTGGGGCTCGCAGTAGTGCCATTTGCAGGGGTGTTTGCGGCGGA
>CAVFNU010000012.1:0-3020 GCA_963624235.1 bacterium
TCCCAAAGGAAATGAAAGCTGATTTAGAATCATTGGTAAAAAAGCTGGAATACATCGTAAAACAGGAGTGGTAACACGAGCTTGAATTGACAAAACAGAAGTAATGTGCTATAATGGTAATGTGGTGGGCAGTACATTATCAATTAGGAAGGTGATTTATATGATTAATGTTCATGGAGACTATTCAGGAGTTATAAATGCCATAACGCACACTGCACCGCATCATGCGGATGAGGTGTTTGCGACGGCAATGCTTGCTATCTTGTTCCCAGTAGAACTTTTTAGAACTAGGGATCAGAGCATCATCGACAGTACGGATGCAATCGTTTATGATGTTGGTGGCGAGCTTAACCCTGAAAAGAGGCGTTTCGACCATCATCAAAGAGATTTTGTTGAAATTCGCCCTGACGGAATCAAGTACTCCTCCGCCGGTTTAATTTGGCGCGAATATGGGGTAGAGATCGTCAAGAAACTAGGCGAAAGCAAGACAGTCGACGATGAAATGGTTGCTGAAGTCGTCGCTCGTGTCGATAATGCTCTTGTTAGAGGCATTGATGCTAGAGACAACGGTCAAGGCGAGAAGAGCGACTCGATGTCAGTCTCATCTGTGATTTCCACGTTTAATGCCCTCTGGGACGAAGATGAGAATTACGATGAGTGCTTCGTAAAAGCCTGCGAAATGGCAGGAATGATACTGGAGCGTGAGATTAAAATCGCTATTTCATCTGTCCTTGGGCGGAGACTAGTCAAAGATCAGGTTAAAACGACAAAAGGCGCCGTGCTCGTCATGGACGAATTCATCGGCGGATGGCTGGAAGAAGTCGTCAATTCGGATAATCTGAGAGCCACAGACTTACTGTACGCGGTATTTCCGGCGATCAATGGAAACTGGAACGTGCAAGCGATTCCGCCATCGGTCGAAGAAATGACGGCACAGAGGAAGCCCTTTCCTGAGGGCTGGCGTGGACTTAGAGATGAGGAACTCGTAAGAGCCTCTGGTGTAGAAACAGCTATATTCTGCCATGCGACTGGATTTTTTGCTGTAGCTAAGACCAAAGAGGATGCTATCAGTCTCGCGGAGAAAGCGATAAACAGTTAAAGCACCATCACTTTAAATTGGTTCGTACCTTGCGCTATCATCTACCCTCGGGCTTTAGTCCGGGGGTAAACTTTTTTAGGAATGTCGCGAAAGCGGTATTTTTTAATGCTTAATTGTAGTCATCGTAATCGTTATCATAAGCAGAGGAATAATTAATATCGTCATATTCATCTTGAGTATAATAACCAGAAATCCGCTCTTTTCCTTCATGAAAATAGTTGCTTAAACCGTCTTCATATTCTGCAATTGCACGACGAATTATTGGGTCTGAAGCATGGTAACGCATCATGGCTGGCGCAATAAAGAATCCGTCCATGTCTTTACATTCCCGGATATCTCTAAATCGCGTGTCGGTCGAAGGACGAAATTCAAACGCATAAACGTCCTCTAATAGCGCCTTAGCAAGAGCCACTGGGCGATCGGCATAGTCCTCAGAAATAATGTCCCAATCTGCGAGATCTTCCGTAAAAATTCGAGCGGTTTTGGCGCCACGACTCATAGCTTTATTCAAGAACAAAGCCACGTTGAAGGCACCAATATATTCAGGGCATTTCATGTCTTCAATAAGTGGAATTGAATCGGAAATTTGCGACAACACACTTCTCATCATGAGAGCTTTTAAAAACAATCGACTGCTTATGTCATCGCCATCGTAAGGGTGCTCAAAATAAGTAGGCCGGATGATGTTCTCTTGAAAATCATTATAGGCAAAATTACTAACGATAAGTTTATTTCCATTAATTAAGCATTGATTGACAGTGAAATCACGAGTTTTAAAATAATGCGCCAGAGTATCACTCCCTATGCCATGACCAAAAGCATAATCATCAGGCATGAATTTGCGCGAAAGTGCATCTAACGTATCATAATCTATCTCGCTATTTCCGTCTTCATCGGTGATATTTACGAGATCAATATCGCGAATAGGTTCACGTTCGCCAGTTATAATTTCTCTCGCTATGCTACGGGCAACACCGCCCATGACGGCGACACCGTGTGGCAACTCATTAAGGAAAGAATAACGTTTCAAGATTTCTGTTGGTAGGGATATTTCCAGGAGCGTTAATTTTTCTTCGTCAAAAGTAATGCGTTCCTCGCCATAATGCTGTTCTTCATATTCGCTGTAATAGTTACCTTCATCATATTTCCCGTCATAGATATCGTCGTTATTGTTGCTACCATCATCAAAACCATTATTTTGTTTATTAACAACGCGAGATAAGCCATTGACAGCCAGTTTTCTAACTTCAGGTTCTTGTGGTTGCTTGTCTTCAAATGATTCCGGATTGTTATGTAAAAATTCGCTCATTGGACTACCGTTAGAGAAATATCGCTTTAATACTTTTATTGGCTGTACGAGATCAGCAGCTTTGTTCGAATGCAATACTGATGGTTTCGATAGCTCGCACGATTGTATTTTAATTATAGCACAGATTTCTGTTTTTTGGATTAATTATGCTATAATGGTTATATAAAATAAGGAGAATTTAATGTCTAGTGGATCAATAGTTTTAATAGTGATTATCGTGATTGCGGTTTTGCTTGGCATAATTATTGCCGGAATTTATAACAGTTTAGTGAAACTTGATGAACGAGTGAATGAAGCGTGGTCAGATATTACGGTGCAGATGAAATATCGGGCGGATTTGATTCCGAATGTGGTTGAGACTGTAAAAGGCTATGCGAAACACGAAAAAGAAACTTTTGCAATGGTGACGGAAGCGCGATCGGCAGCGATGAGCGCAAAAACTGTGAAGCAAACAGCAGAAGCGGAAAAAGGTTTGCAGGGGGCATTGGGAAAAATCTTTGCTTTGGCGGAAGCTTATCCGGAATTGAAGGCGAATGAAAATTTCGTAAAACTCCAAACTCAGCTTCAGGATACCGAAGATAAATTACAGGCAGCGCGCCGATTCTATAATGC
>CAVFNU010000013.1:0-2080 GCA_963624235.1 bacterium
ATTGTATTGGTTTCTTTACTAAAACTCCCGAAGATATGGATCTTTTGATGTCGATTTCGAGCGGCAAGGACCCGAAAGATATGACGACTTTGGATGATTATTACAACGCAGAAACGGACGCTTCTCGAGCCTCCTCGCTCGCGCCCGTCGTTACGGGGCTCGCTTCGTCGAATGCTCCCGTTGTCGCAAATGCTCTCGAATCGCCCGTTTCGCGCGTTGGCGTAATCTCTGAGTTTGATAATGAGTCGGTGGATAAGGAGATTCGAGAGGCGCTGAAAAAGAAATGCGAATTGTTGGAATCGAAGGGGCATGAGATTGTTGAGTTGTCGATGCCGGCTTTAAAATATGCCTTGGCAGCGTATTACATTATTGTGCCGGCGGAAGTGGCGTCGAATTTGTCGCGATATGACGGCGTGAGATACGGTTTTCGGTCGAAAAAGTCGGAAAATCTTGATGAATTGTATTCTGAAACGCGTTCGGAAGGTTTTATGCCGGAAAATAAACGCCGAATTATGATTGGGAACTTTGTGCTATCGAGTGGATTTTATGATGCCTACTTCTTGAAAGCGGCGAAAGCGCGAACGCTGATTATCGAAGAATATAACAAGGCTTTTGAAAAATGCGACTTTATTTTAACACCAGTAGCGCCAAATCCAGCCTTCAAACTCGGCGAAAAAGCGAATGACCCGGTAGCGATGTATCTTGAAGACGTGATGAGTGTGCCGCTAAACCTCGCAGGTGTACCAGGGCTGGCAATTCCGGCAGGAAAAACGAAAGCGGGGCTACCGATCGGTTTACAATTAATCGGTCCGCGCCGAAGCGATAAAAGCCTAATTACGTTCGCAAAGGAGCTTAAGTAATGGACGGTGGCGTTGTTACTTTTATCCTGGCGGTTTTAATTGTGGCGGTTTTTGTTTTTCTGGCGATTCTTTTGACTGGAAAACGCGGTTACATTTTTAATCGTAAGATTTATCAATCGCGTTTTTTGGCGATTGAAAATAAATTAAAAGAAAATAATCCTGCAACTTTTATGACTACAATTATTGAAGCGGATAAGTTGCTTGATAAGGCGCTGATCGAGATGGGGGCGCCAGGGAAAACGATGGGGGATCGTTTGAAGAAGTCAGGCGATAAATTCTCAAATTTAAATTCAGTTTGGCGCGTACATAAAATGCGCAATGCGATCGCACATGAATCGGATTATGAAGTAAGTTATCGACAAGCCTTTAATGCTTTAGCAATCTACAAACAAGCCTTAAAAGATTTAGGAGCAATTTAATGAAATATTTACCCACTATCGGCATTGAGTGTCACGTTCAATTATCCACTAAGACTAAACTATTTTCCGAAGTCGATAACGACGCGCGCGGGAAAGAGCCGAATTCGTGTGTATCGCCGGTGGATTATGCCCTGCCAGGGATGTTGCCGCGACTAAATGGCGAGGCAGTGAAATTTGCCGTGCGAGCGGGACGTGCGATGAATTGCAAAATTAATGCCAATTCGCGGTTTGATCGCAAACACTATTTCTATCCTGACTCGCCCAAAGGCTATCAAATTACACAATTCTATCATCCGATTATTGGCGAGGGATATGTTGAATTACCGTCAGGGACGAAAATCCGAATCGAGCACGCGCATCTCGAAGGCGATGCTGGAAAATTAACGCATTTTGACACTTATTCTTTAGTAGACTTAAATCGCGTGGATACGCCACTGATTGAAATTGTCTCGATGCCGGATATTCATTCCGCGAAAGACGCGCACGATTATTGTAAAGAACTATGGCGATTGATGCGTTATGCCAAGGTCACTTATGGCGATTTATATAACGGAAATATGCGATTCGATGTAAATGTTTCACTAGCACCGGAAGGCTCGAAAGAGCTCGGCACACGAGCGGAGGTGAAAAACTTGAATTCATTCCGGTCGGTTGAACGGGCAACGGAATATGAGATTAAACGTCAAACGAAAATCTTAGAAGCGGGCGAAAAAGTGATTCAGGAAACTCGTGGCTGGAGTGATAATACTGGCAAAACTACTGGGCAACGTTCAAAAGAGGAAGCAAAGGATTATCGTTATA
>CAVFNU010000014.1:0-5000 GCA_963624235.1 bacterium
AGGCGAATATTGGCGATACGATCGCGACGGGCGATAATCCGGAGGCTTTGCCGACAATTGAGCTCGAAGCGCCGACGCTGTCGATTTATATTGGACCGAACACTTCGCCTCTAAAGGGGCGTGAAGGCGATTTTACGACTTCACGACAAATCGCGGAGCGACTGAAAAAAGAACTCGAAACTAATATTGCGCTCAAAATTACGCCGGACGGGCTGGGTTATAAAGTTTCAGGACGAGGAGAATTACATCTTTCGGTGTTGATCGAAACAATGCGACGCGAAGGTTATGAACTTGAAGCAGGGCGACCAGAAGTGGTTTATAAAGAAATTGACGGCGTGAAACAGGAGCCGATTGAGAGTTTAACAATTGAAGTTGAATCGGAATTTGTCGGGGCGGTGTCACAGGAACTCGGCATTCGTAAGGCAGAACTAAAATCGCAAGAATTAACTTCGAGCGGAGCAACACGGTTCGTGTATGAAATTTCGACGGCAGCGCTGATCGGACTACGGAACAATCTTTTGACTGCGACAAAAGGCACGGTACTAATGTCGAGCTTACCGAGCGGTCACCGACCGATTGAGGGGAAGTATAAGCCGGAGCGAAACGGCGCGTTGATTGCGTCGGAAAGTGGGACTTCAACGGCTTATGCGCTGGACAACGCACAGGCACGAGGGATTTTGTATATTCCGCCACAGGTGCCGGTATATCAAGGAATGATCGTTGGGCTGTCGAATAAAAAAGATGATCTTGATATTAATGTTTGTCGCGAAAAACAATTGACGAATATGCGAACACATGCCTCAGATGGGGCGATCCAGTTGACGCCGTATACGCAGTTGTCGCTCGAGCAATGTTTGGATTTTTTGCTTGACGATGAATTGCTCGAAGTAACGCCAAAGTCATTGCGTTTGCGCAAGCGTCAGCTCGATCCGATTAAACGGAAACGTGAAAATCGTGGATAAGCGTCCTGCTAGCAAGGAACGAAGAACCGTCTTTCTCGGACACACTCAAGGCCGTTCGGCTAAGCTTACGGTCCTCGAAAGAGGTTCTTCGTTCCTAGTAGACACCCATTGCCACCTCCACGACAGAGAGTTTTTCTCGAAAAAGGAGGCGGAGGAGTGCCTAAAGCGAGCGGTCGATGCTGGGGTGAAGAAAATTATTTGCATCGGAACGTCGCATGAGGATTCTTTGGCGGCGCGAGAGTTTGCCGAGAAACACGAAAATGTATTTTGGACTTATGGGGTTCATCCGGAGAACGCGGGGACCGAAAACGGAACATTTATGCCCCAACGAAGGGGGGTCCGGAGCGCGGCAGCGCGAGGAAAAGCGCCGGCCGCCCATGGCGATGGGCCGGCCGGACGCGCCCCCGAGTGGGACATAAATGTTCCACCGGTTGCCATCGGCGAAATCGGACTGGACTATCATTACGATGGCCATGATCGCGAAAAACAAATTCGGTTATTCGAAGAGATGTTACAACTGGCGGTCGACCACGACTTGCCGGTGTCCTTTCATGTGCGCGAAGCGTTCGCGGATTTTTTCCCGGTGGTGGCAAATTTTCCGACCGTGCGCGGAGTAGTACATTCGTTTACGGACAGCAAAAAAGTTTTGCGGCGAATTTTGACAGAAACTGAGTTTTATGTCGGTGTGAATGGGTTAGCGACTTATTCAACCCTGCCGACGCCGCCATTAGAGCGAATTTTACTCGAAACCGACGCACCATTCCTCGCACCCGTGCCACATCGAGGTGGAACGAATGAACCGGCCTTTATCGCCGACATCGCTGACTGGCTGGCACAAAAACTCGAAATCCCAAAAGCAGAAATTACGAAAATAACAACAGAAAATGCAGGGAAGTTATTCGGAAAAGACTTTGTCAATTAAAATCGTATCTCACTCAAAAAGACAGGGGGTAGCCACCGCCTAATCTTGACTTTTTAACGTTAGTGTGATATAATTAGAGGTATGAATACTGGCGAGGTCAATTCGGCTTTTCGGATACCGTCTTTTGCGCGGGCAGAGACCTATAATTTTGAGGCGACTAAGGACAGTTTCGAAATATACAAAGAGTTAAGTCAAGTCGCAGAGGAGATCGAAAAATGTCGCGCCGAAAATTCCTAGACAAGTTAACGGCGCGCCCGACCTATACGACGCGACCAAGTTACGACGATTTAATTAATGCCGAATCGGCGCTCGGACGGACATTGTTCGGCCCAATCCCGATCGGGCACCGTCGTGAATTTTTCACTTCGCGTAAAAATGTTTGGATTTGGCACGAAAGTTGGACTGATAAATTCGGTGAGTTGCAAGAAATGACAATCCGCTATGAAGTGCGACCGACTGGAGTTTTCAAGCGGGCGGGGCGCGGAAACTATGAAAAGATTGAAGGTGACGAGTTGAATAATTTTCGAAAAGCGGCGCATTCTTATCTAAACCTTGTCAAAACAAAACTCTATTGTTAAAATAGATTTATGAAGAACAAAAAAGCTCAAAGCCCGGCGAAAAAACGCAAGAATATTTCGATCGCTGTTTTAGTGATCGGCTTGGTCGCGCTTGTGGTCGGAATTGTATTTTTAGTTATTAATTTAATCGCGGCGACGCGTGGAGCGGATGGCGAATATTTGGTCTCGGCGGGAGAATGGACGCTCGAGGATGGAGATGGAGTGATTTGGAAGTTTACCGAAGTCGGTAAGGGGACGCTAACGACAAACAATCACACTAACGATTATGATTTTATTTGGGCGCTTGAAAACGGGAAGTTATTGATCGAGACGGATTGGTTGTACGATCTTGAGAATGAATATGAATATTCTCTTGACCAAAATTCAGGAGTGTTGACGCTGAAGGATGGGGATAAAACTTATAAATTTGTCAAAAATAGTTAAATATGATATAATTTATTTATGATTTATCTGGACCATGCGGCGGCGACGCCGGTTTCGAAGCGGGCGCTTGAGGCGATGATACCGTATTTTCGGGAAGAGTTTTTTAATCCCAGTGCGGCGTATTTGCCGGCGAAAAAGGTGGCAGCGGAATATGAGGTGGCGAAAAAGACGATTGCGCAGGCGATCGGAGCCAAAAGCGCCGATCTCGTCATTACCGCTGGGGCGACTGAGGCAAATAACTTGGCGTTTACGGCGCTATCTAAGTTCCCGACGGGTCCTGCCGCCACTTTTCCCCCATTCTCGTCAAGCTCGATGGGGGGCCCCCAAGTGACGTCACCCGTCGGGAGCCCTCGTGCTGCCGCGCTCCGGACCCCCCTTCACCAAAGTAAATACCCACAAGTTTCAACCGTGCTATATCTCGAGACTGAACATCCGTCCGTGGCTGAGGTCGCGAAGGCATATGGCGGAATGGCGGTGAAGGTGTTGCCGTCGGGAGTGATTGATTTAGATGATTTGCGAGCGAAAATTACCGACGAGACGGAGATGATTTCGGTGGCAGCGGTAAATAATGAGCTGGGGACAATTCAGCCGTTAGCGGAAATTGCAGGGATTATTCGCGAGGTCAAATTGGAGCGGATGAAAAAGGGGTTAAAACGGCAGTTGTTGCTTCATTCCGACGCTTCACAGGCACTGAATTTGTTGGATTTATCGGTGGCAAGGCTGGGGGTAGATTTGATGACGTTAAATTCGGCGAAGATCTACGGTCCGAAAGGAGTCGGGGCGCTGTATGTTTCGCACGAGGCTAGGCTGCGACCGCTGACGGTCGGGGGTGGACAGGAGAAAGGTCTACGTTCGGGGACGGAGAATGTGCCGGGGGTAGTCGGATTTGCCGAGGCAATAAAAGAGATTAAGGAGCATTTAAACGGCAACCGTAAAAAGTATCGCGAGCTAAAACAGATTTTACTAGCGGAATTACAGGAGTATGAATTGATTAATAAAAAGCATACGCTTGACAATTTTGTCGTTCTGTGCTATAATGGTTTAGATGCAGAGAGGTTAATTTTCTTGCTGGAGGAACAGGGGGTGTATGTGGCGACAGGGGCGGCGTGTGCGGCGTCCAAGGGTGAAAAATCGCGAACTTTGAAGGCAATTGGGCTGACGGATGCGGAAATTGCGGGGTCGCTTCGGCTTTCGCTCGGGGCGACTAACGACGCGGAACAGATGCATGAGGCAGCGCGGATTATTAACGCGGTAGTCGCGCAGGAAAAAGCGAGGGTAAAACGTGAGGAAATCTAAAGTTTTTGTCGGGATGAGCGGAGGCGTGGATTCGAGCGTGGCGGCGACGCTACTGGTCGAGCAGGGTTTTGAGGTGGTGGGGGTGTATATGAAAAACTGGTCGGAGGATTTGCCGGGGATGAAATGCCCATGGGCGGAAGATTTGGCGGATGCGAAACGGGTGGCGGTGAAGCTCGGGATTGATTTTGAGGTTTGGGATTTTGAGCAGGCGTATCGGGAAAAAGTGGTGGAATATATGCTGTCGGAATTTCGCAATGGGAACACGCCGAATCCGGATGTGATGTGTAATCAAGAGATAAAGTTCAAATTGTTTTACGAAAAAGCCATGGCAGCTGGGGCGGATTTTATTGCGACAGGGCATTATGCTAGAGTAGGCGATATGCTTCAGCGAAGGGGGGTCCGGAGCGCGGCAGCGCGAGGAAAAGCGCCGGCCACCCATGGCGATGGGCTGGCCGGACGCGCCCCCGAGCGAAGTATATCGCCTGATCTTACAAGAGTTTCCCCCGTTTCTCGACCCGCTCCTTCGCGCCCGTCGTCACGGGGCTCAGTCGCTTTGAAGCTCCCCGTTGGTCGCAATGGTCTCGAAACAGGAAAAACTCTAGCTAGGTCCATCGATGAAAACAAGGACCAGACCTATTTTCTCTATCGCATTTCCGACGAAGCGTTGAATCACACTATTTTCCCGATCGGAGAGATGAAAAAGCCGGAGGTGAAAAAGTTGGCGGAGGAAAAGGGACTACATAATGCTTACAAAAAAGAATCTATGGGTGTGTGTTTTGTGGGTGAGGTGGGAATGAAGGACTTTTTGAAGTCATATAT
>CAVFNU010000015.1:0-2280 GCA_963624235.1 bacterium
CGTGAGGGCGATTATTACGAGGCAACTTCGACGGATCTAAATCGAAAATTGCCGGGGGCGTATGCGCTTTTGTGGCAAGTAATGCGAGATTTGAAGAAAGACGGCGTGGAGCGATTTAATCTCTGGGGGATTGCACCAAAAAACCAACCGAAACATCGCTATGCCGGAGTGACGACGTTTAAGACCGGGTTTGGCGGAAAAACGATCGAATACGTCGCCGCGCACGACCTTGTCATCTCAAAAATCGGTTATCTTAAAAATCTAATTGTTGAAACTATCCGCAAGAAAAGGAGACACCTATGAAAGATGCGACTAGCCGCGAAATTTGGGACGAGTTTGTCAAAAATCGGCCGGAGGCGAATTTTCTGCAGTCGTGGGATTTTTATGAATTCCACAAAGCACGCGGGAAAGAGGTGGTGCGAAGAATCGCGACGGATAAACGGGGAAAAATCGTAGCGGTGTATGCTGGGGTGGTCGAAACCGCGAAGCGGGGGACGTATCTGGCGATTGCTGGCGGGCCGCTCATGGACTTTTCTGACGAGAAAATCGTCTCCGAGGTGTTTTCTGATATCCGTGAGCAGAGTAAGGCTCATAACTGCGTGTTTGTCAGGGTGCGGCCACAAGAGCCAATGTCGCAAAATATTTTAGAGCTTTTGTCAAAACAGGGACTGAGGCGAGCGCCAATGTATTTATCTGTGGAATATGCGGGGATTTTAGATCTGAAAAAATCCGAAGAGGAGATTCTCGCGGGAGCGTCGCAAGGTTTTCGGCGCAAACTCCGGAAAGCGCGGAAAAATGAGGTTAAAATTACCGCTGAGACTGATAAGAAAGCGATCGAGGAGTTTTGCCGGCTCGAAAAATTACATGCCGAAAGGCAAAAATACGTGGCGTTTTCGAGCGATTATCTCAAGAAGCAGTTCGAGGCATTCCGAAAAAATGGGGAAGTGGTGATTTATACCGCGAAAAAGGACGGTGAGACTTTGGCACAGAATTTTATGATCTTTTATGGTCCGGAGGCGAGTTATCATTATGGAGTGTCGTCGACACTCGGGACGAAATATTCGGCGGCACCGCTTTTGCATCTTGCCGCGATGACAGAAGCGCGGAAACGCAGTTGCGTGCGATATAATCTCTGGGGGATTGTGGGTTTGGACGAAAAATCGCACCGATTTTATGGAGTTTCAGAATTTAAACGGTCGTTTGGTTGCGAGGAGCTAAAATACACGCCGGCGCATGATTTAATCTTAAATCCGGCAAAATATCAGATTACAAAATTGGTCGAGAACGTACGCAAAAAAGTGCGCCATGTGTGATATAATAAACATAAGTAATTTAAGGAATTCTTATGGCAAAAATTAATCGAAAATTTATTGATAAGCATTGGCTAATGTTCATGGTCCGCGGAGCGATTGCACTGGCATTTGGCGGGCTGGTTCTATTCAACGGAGCGAATGCGGTTAGCGAAATTATCGCCGTAATGAGCGTGTTTCTGCTTTTTATGGGGATTGTCGATGCTGTTGGGGCGTTATATAGCTCGACCAAAAAGCATGATTGGTTTAATTCGGTTGTCGATGCGCTGATTGACGTTGTCGCGGCACTACTTTTACTCTTTTTCGCGAAAGACAGTCTAGTAAATAGTCTACTCGTGGTTTCGATTTATACGGTTTTGTCGGGGATTGTGGATATTTTTCACGGATTTTTGTCCGCCGAAGACGCGACGGACCGTTTTATTCGGATGATAACAGGGTTGATTGGTTGTGTAATTGGACTGGTGATTTTGAATGCTGGGAATTTTGAAGTGACAATGTTCGTGCGATTCTTTGGTGCTTATATGTTGATTGTGGGGACGACGAGTATGATTTACGGGGTACATAATCGCTCGCAAGGTATCGAAGACAAAATTGCACGCAAAGAAGCCCGGAAAAAGTCTGTTAAAAAATCTAAAAAAATAGTATAATAGAGGATAATAATATCAAGAAGGAACGAGGGAACGGCCCGACGACTTCCTGCCAACCTAGTAAGCCGGATTTAATTTGGCGACGCCAAGGTGGTAAATCCGACCAGAAAGGAAAGATATGTTCTATCGAACTGCGGAGAGCGTTTCTCCGAAACACCCAGATAAACTTTGTGACCAAATCAGTGATGCGATTTTGGACGCATATCTCGCTAAGGACCCAAATGCGCGCGTGGCGGCGGAGACTTGCGGCGGACACGGCGTAGTATTTGTGACCGGCGAAATTACTTCTACAGCTGAAGATATTGATATTGAAAAAATTGTGC
>CAVFNU010000016.1:0-3396 GCA_963624235.1 bacterium
ATCGTCAACCTAGTCGTGACCATCTGGGCTTCAGTTTTATATTCGATCCGGTTGTCGAAATCTTTCGGTCACGGAAAAGGTTATGCCTTCGGAATATTCTTCTTGCCTTATATTTTCTGGTTGATTCTCGGTTTTGGCGAATCGAAATACAAGAAAATCGACTTCAGCAAAGCCAAAAAATAAGAAAAAATAACTTGGCTTTTGCTACGAGTTTTGGTATAATTAAAAAAGTTGCTGGAGTCGTCTAGTGGCAATGACAAGAGACTGTAAATCTCTCGCGCTTCGCGCTTCGTAGGTTCGAGTCCTACCTCCAGCACCACATTTTACAAATGTGCATTAAAAAGCAGGACATCGGATTTCGTTTTACTCAATGCGAGTCCTACCTCCAGCACCACATTTTACAAATGACTTTTGCGCCGTCTTAGCTCAGTTGGTAGTAGCGCATCCATGGTAAGGATGAGGTCTCGGGTTCAAGTCCCGAAGACGGCTCCATAACACAGATTAAAGTTTAGACTACCCCATTAAACCAGCAATGAAAAATTGTCAATTTACAGCATTAAACCAATTATAAAAAGCTGTCTCACCTGGTATCTTTTTTTTATTTATTTTCCCAAATTTTACGAATAATCCTAAGTGATAATGTTGATAAGAAGAATCCTAATACTGGAACTAATGAGCTTAGGAAAATGTTATCTGATTCTTTTATCATAAACTGGTATGCGACTACAACTAGATAAGTTAGAATCATGATACAGATTTTTCTCGTTAAACTTGTTTCCCAAGCTTTGTCTGTCTCTACTCGCTTATTTCGTTTTTTTATCTCATTTATTTCTTTTTCGATATCCATACAATTATTATATCAGAAACGGTATGATTTTATATCGAATTATGCTAAGATAAGAATAGAAAATGTCCCTTGGCCACTTCTGGTCTACGGGTATTTTTTTAAGCAATCCGAATTAACGAAAATATATATTTAAATTTATCAAATTCTTTGGTTCTAAAGAAATCATCATTGCCGCTTTTTATTCTATCAAGAATGGCAATTTTTAATTCGTCGTTTAGTATTCGTTCTTCTGCTTCTTTGTCGTCAAACTGATAGTCTCGGCATATAAGAATATACTTATCATCTGTTTCATTTTTGAGTTCATAGATTTTACAGTCTGGTTCAAAGTCGATGACTTTATTAAAGATGAGCTCTCCATCAAAATCAAAAGTGTTTGCGACTTTTTCAACTTCTTCTTTTGATAAAATTTTCATGTCATTATTATACAACAAATAAAAGAGGCTAGCAACTTTCGCCGCTAGCCTTTTTATTAAAGATTGTTGGTTTGCTGATCTCTGTCATCCTGGTAAAGAGTTTCACCATGCTCACGCCAAAACTGAAGTTTTCCATTCACATAATTGACATGATTGTGACCAGGACCATCAGGTGTGCCTTTGCCTCCATAGAAAATCTGAATCTGGTCAGAATTCCCCACATCACTAACTTTGATAACGGCAGGACGACCATCAAATGTTCCATGATAAGTACCATTGTGGAGCTGAGAATCAGTATAGTTCTGCGAGCCATGCGCCTCAAACGCTCCACGATCGTAGGTCTTGTGTCCAAACTGGTCAAGGACAGTATGTCCGTGGCCATACTCATCACCATCACCAACGCCGCCATGATACATCTGCACGGTACCATCTGGCTTTTTGACGATTTTTGCAATTGAGCGTTCCGACCAGCTAATACCAGTCTTGTCGAAAATTCTTTCACGTTCGCGTTTGTTTTCGGCTTTGACCAGTTCGAGTCTAGCCTGGAAAGCATCCTTAAGGCGTTCCCATTCATCCTGAAGCGAATCAAACTCAGCCTTAGCCTGATCGCGTTTGGCCTTGAGTCTCTTAAAAGTTGCCTGCGCAGATTCGTGGCGTGCTTTTGCGGACTCAAAACGAGCCTTCGCGCTCTGGAATGCAGATTCGTCCGGCCTGGAAGCACTCCATTCGGCGCGAGATCTTGCGTCTTTGATCTCCTGACGGAGCTGAGAAACCTCAGCATTCAGGTCGTCGCGACGATCTTTGTGTTCGTGACCTTGCTGGGAATAATACGGAGCCATGGATTTGTCACCGTATTCATATTCAGAACTTGCTTGTTCGAAAGCATCTTGCATCGCGCGGTGTTCATAATCGGCTTCGGAACGAAGTTGGTCAATGCGAGAACTATTAGATTCCTTGGTGCGACCATATTCATCCCAAACGGAGCGATAGTGTTCCCATGCCTGCTGTTTTCGCTCAAACTCACAATTCATTTCATCACGCGCAGATGAACGCTCCTGCCATGCTCGTTCCATTTTGTCATGTGCCTCGTTGGCACGGTCTCTTGCGGTAGCATATCTCTGGAATGCTGATTGTTTTCTTTGGAATGCTGCCTGTTCTACCGCCTTAAGACGGTCTAACTCGGGATCTCTTGGCATACATAATCACCAACCTTTCTATAAATGTGCCAAGTTCAAAAAAAACTACTCTGTTATTATAACATCTTTTGCCTTATTCTACAAGCCAACAAAAAGGCTGCCCTCGCAGTCGAAGACAGTCTTTTCTGCATTTTACCACAAGAACATAAGAGAGATTTGATTTTTCATTTATCTTTGGAAGAATAACAAATAGATAATAATGTTCTACGTGGAGGCCTCGTTAAGGTGGGCTCGCCCGCCGTGAGGCTTTTCTGTTACCTCATAGTTGATTGATCAAAGAGCATCAAATAAATTCGTATTTTTTTGGGGGGGTCCTCAATAAGCCGCCACAACGCCAGAATAGATATATTTCTATTCTCCAACCGTCGCGTCCGCGCCTGTCGTATCATAAATGTTCGAGAAAAGTCTTTGCAAAATTTCGGACAGATCTGTATATTCAGTCGGTTCCGAAACATTCACATTCGTCGGATAAGAGAAAATGAGGTCTGTCGTTATGGTTGCGTCTCCTTCATTGGCATCGGTTACGAAATAAAGTCGAGTGAAATTATCATCTCCGTCAACTTCAACATAAACTTCCGGTAGCTCCGCCAAAGTTTGGTCCACGGAGTCCGCGTTCAGGGCTCCGATCGTCTCGCCAGTACAATCTTGGTACTCTTTTAGCATCGACGAATTACGTGTCTCGTTAAAGAAATTAGTGAAGTTTTCGCTCTTTACTATAACTTTATAAATCGGATTATTCACGCTTGCTACGGCTAAATCTTTCGTAGTCGATCCGATAAATGAATTTCGCTGATACATTTCCATGATACTATTACGGTTGTTATTTAAATTCGTAAACAGTTCCGCCATGCAAGAAGTTTCCGAATCTATTCCCGATGTGAGCTCCGATGAAGTCGCCCCTAATTCGCTAATTGGGATCCGGATCCACTCCCCATCAATC
>CAVFNU010000017.1:0-3548 GCA_963624235.1 bacterium
TCAATAAGGTTTGCAGCACGATACCTGGAAGACCTGCTAAGTTTTTTTGGGATCAATGTGGCGGTATCTTCGACAATCGATGATGAAGTAATACAACTTAGCGTGCCGTCTACGTCGCTGAATTCGCTTTTAATTGGGCGGAATGCAGATAATTTAAGAGCTCTACAACATATCGTTTCAATGGCGTTAGCGTCGAAAGGTGGGGAAGTGACGCGAGTGAATGTGGATGTGGCGAATTATAAGAGGCAACGCGCAGATCGAATCGCGGAAAAAGCAGAAGGCTGGATCGCGAAAGTGCGTGAAAGTGGGGAGCCGATGACGGTGGATCTTAATGCGGCGGACCGAAGAATAGTTCATAAAGTCGCAGCGGACTATTCAGATATTGAAACACATTCTGAAGGGGAAGGACGAGAGCGAAAATTAATTATCTCGAAAATTGCTTAAAAAACATTAACTTTAAAATCCCCTTATAGAAGGGGATTTTTTATTTTATTCAGTTTTAGTGGATTTTCCGAGAATAAGGATAAAATCATAGTCCGTCGAGATGCCAGCTGGAAGTTCGTTGGCTGATTTCGCAGTGAGATGATATTTTTCTTCAAGCGCTTTTTTAGTGCCGGATTTTTCATCATTTAATGCATAGAGAGTATATTCTTCATTATAAGTACCAGCAGGCGCATCGTCAGCATAAACATTCGGATAACCATCTTTTTCTAATGTAGTTTGTTCGGCGGAAGCAAGACCGGCGGTATCGGTGCCATTTAGGACGAGAACCGAAGCATCTTCATAGACGCGAGAATCATTTGAGAACATTTTTTCGATGTAGGCTTGGATATCAGTATAATTTCCAACACCGCTAGAAGGTAAGACGTAAGAAATACCGTTAATTGTACCAGTAGTCATGAGTTGCTCAGGTTCAAGAAGCGAAATTTGACGCATAGAATTAAAATCAAATTCAGAAGTAAGATGTGCGAGAGTTTTCATTTCGTCAATAGAAAAATTAGTGCGAAGATTATCACCGAGAGTGCTGGCAAGACTTAATATATCAGTGATCGAGAGATCTTTTTCAAAAACTTTATCCTTGATGCCGATGAGGATTTTTTGCTGAGAAGCGCCACGAGAGAAATCACCGCTAGCAGTACCGTGACGAGCACGAGCAAGACCGAGAGCTTGTTCACCATTAATGGAGTATTCAACACCAGCTTGATAAACGGCTTTAGTATAATAATAATCTTCGATATTTTCGTCGAGAGTGACATTGATACCACCGAGAGTGTCGACGATCGAAACTAGTGAGCCCCAGTTAAGATGGGCATAATATTGAAAATCAACACCGAGAATATCGCCAACTTCTTTCATTAAAGCTTCTGCACCGGCAGTCTCATTGTCGCCGTCAGTGTTATTGCACCAATAAACTTCATTAATTTTTCCGGTTGCAGTACAAGTTGGAGAAGCTTTCAAATCGCGAGGAAGAGAAAGCATCGCGATATCGCCAGTGTCTTGGTTAAGGCTAATTACTATAATAGAATCGGTGAGTTGTGCGCCGTCATGGGTGCCGTCACCTTCGTCACCAGCCATATCGTAGCCGCTAGTGCCGATTGCGAGAATATTAGTCCGGCCGTTTTTATCGGTTTTTAGAGGTTCGTAGTTATCGGTGAAAAGAAGGTCCATAACATTGCCTTGACCACCGGTGATTTTAGCGATAATATCGTTGCCCCAGATGATAAAGATAATGCCGAGAATAAGTAAAAGACTTAAGATAATAATGATAATGCGTTTAATGATTTTACGTTTTTTGCTGATGGGTTTTTTATCTTTTTTCATTTTTTTACCTTTTTTTGTCGATGGGGTAGCAGCTTTTAATTCGCCACTTTGTTCATCAAAATCGAAAGCTTGAACCGGTTTTAAGAAATCTTCGGTGTTAGTGGTGGTAGGAGCGACTTTCTCTAGGCTGGCAGTTTTAGATGGAGTAGTTTTAGGTTTTTTTGTAGTTTTCGGAGTAGAAGTTTTCGCGGTAGCTTTTTTAGTTTTAGATTTCGGAGCAGAATTTTTTGGTGCGGTAGAAGCAGTCGCTTTTTTAGGGCGACGTGAAACTAAACCATCAATTGATTTATTTTTATCCATTGATTATAATTATAACATATATGGCGGTTAAGTTAACGAAAAAACAATTAGCGGTTTTAGATTTTTTACGGGATTTTACAGAGGAAAAAGGCTATTCGCCATCTTATCGAGAAATGATGGGGGGACTAGGGTTGTCATCAGTTTCAGCGGTGGCGGAACATGTGGAGAATTTAGTAGGTAAGGGAGTTTTGAAAAAAGTTCCAGGGGCGGCGCGATCGCTAGAAATTTTAGATTATAAACATGAAGAAACAGTTGAATTATTTAAGGAACGAATGATAACGGCAGGCGAAGAAGAAAAAAAGATTTTGGAAAAAGCCGCGGAGATTTTGGATTTGGATTTAAGAGAAGAATAAAACTAAAAATTGAGATATTTTTTTCTGCTTATGCTATAATGGAATAAGGAGAACTATCATGGTAGCACAAAAACGAAAAAATAATAAAAAATGGTTATGGTGGGGAGTGGGGATTTTAATATTGGCAGCGATTGGCGTTGGGGGTTGGCTGATTTGGCAAAATAATAACGGTGAAAAAAATAACGAAACTGAAACTTTGAAGACAGAAGAACAGGAGAAGATTGATACGGGGACGACGGATGATACGAAAAATGCAGAAACGGCTGAAACGGCGAGCGAGGCAGTAGAGAAGAAAAAAGTTGTACAATATGACGGAGAAGACCCGAACGAAGCAAATGAATTATCAGGCGCGGTGACTTTTGCTGGAGTGAATGGTGAAAAGTTAATGATTAGAGTAAATATTGATCAATATTTAACTGAAGGTAAATGTGAATTGACTTTGAAAAAAGATGGTGCTAATATATATAGTAGTATAGCCAATATAATTGGGAGCGCGTCGACATCGACTTGTGAAGGGTTTGATGTGCCGACGAGTGAACTTGGGGGAGGAACGGTAGAAATTAATATCAATATAAGTGCTGGAGAGCGTAGTGGCGTGATCCGCGGAGAGGCTAATGTTTGATGAGGATAAGGAAAAGTAAACAAATTTGGTTTGTGATGCTAGGCGTTTTTGTTGCGGTATTTTTGTTCACCTTTCTAACACAAAAATTTGGTAATGAAAATGATGTAGATGCGGCGTCATTGGCGAATTTTGATGCGGGATATATTATTTCCGATTACCAGATGGGTAATTATAATTCGATGTCGGAAGCGGATATTCAGGCGTTTTTAACTTCAAAAAATTCCTGTTCGAACACAAATTATAATTATTATGTGTCGTTATCACGTAATACGAATTATACGTGGCATTGGGCGAACGGGCATTTTGTTTGTTTATCTGAGGAAAGATTTGGCGACGGCGAGACGATTGGTTCTGGTGATTCGGCGGCGCATATTATTTGGCAGGCGGCACAAGATTTTCGAATTAATCCAAAAGTGATAATTGTCTTACTGCAAAAGGAAACTGGATTGATT
>CAVFNU010000018.1:0-4207 GCA_963624235.1 bacterium
TGGCAAGCCGAGGAAAAGCGCCGGCCACCCGTGGCGACGGGCTGGCCGGACGCGCCCCGAGAGAAGTCGTTTCGGCTTCGGTTTCTGCGAGGGAGCGTTCCGAGAAAGAGTGTCGGCTGGTACCGAAAACAAAAATGATGCCAATTTCCGCCGCCATGTTTATCCTTTACGGCGACGAAGTCATCTATCTTTTCTCCGGCAGCGACGAAAAATACATGAAAGAATACAACGCTCAATATTTAATCCAATGGCACATGATCAAATACGCCGCCGAACATAAATTCAAACGCTACAATTTCTACGGCATTAACGGTCTTCCCGACCCGAATTCGAAAGATTACGGCATTTACGACTTCAAAAAAGGCTTTGCCTCTGAAGAAACCGGTCGTGTCACCGAACTTCTCGGCGCTCACGAACTTCCGACCAACCTACCTTTTTATCAACTCCATACCCTCCTTCACCGCTTAAAACACCATTAATATGCTATAATCATTCCTATGGATCTAAAAGGTTTAACTGAGGGACAGGTCAAAAAACGCATCGCCGAAGGCAAAGTCAACCGAACTCAGACTAAAATCGGCGATACTATCCCTAAAATCATTTTGAGAAACACTCTCACGATTTTCAACCTCGTCAACCTCATCCTTGCCTTAATGATTATTTCTGTCGGCGCTTATAAAAACCTGCTTTTTATCCTTGTCGCCATCGCGAATACTCTAATTAGCATCATCAATTCCATTCGCGCCAAAAAAACCGTCGATAAAATGCGCCTCACCGCCGAACAAAAGCCCACCGTTATCAGAGATGGTAAGCCGCGTCAAATCCTCGCCAGCGAAATCGTCGACGGTGATCTTCTCATATTCAAGCTCGGCGATCAAATCATCGTCGACTCTAAAATCGAACAGGGAAACGTCGAAGTTAACGAATCCTTTATTACCGGCGAACAAGACAATATTCAAAAGAGCAAAGGCGACACGCTCACCTCTGGCAGTTTCGTCGTTTCCGGCACCTGTCAGGCTACCGCGACCTCTGTTGGCACTAACAATTTCATCAACAAACTCGAATCCGACGCCCGCACCATAAAAACCGCCGATTCCAAACTTTTCAGTCTTATTAATAATATCGTTAAATACATCTCTTTCGCCCTCATTCCGATCGGTATTTTTCTCTTACTCGCCCGCTTCCGTGTCCCTGATACCACTCCCGAAGTCGCCGTCACCAGCACTGTCGCTGGCCTTATCAGTATGATCCCCGAAGGTTTAGTCCTACTTACCAGCAGCGTTCTCGCTCTCGCCACTATTCGCTTGAGTCGCCGAAAAGTCCTAGTCCAAGACCTCTATTCGATCGAAACACTCGCTCGTGTCGACACCATCTGTCTCGATAAAACCGGCACCCTCACCACCGGCAAAATGACCGTAAAAGATTTAATCCCGACTAAACCCCACACTAAAAATACCCTTGAGAACACGCTAAAGCTTATTTTAAGCGCCCAAGACGTCGATAACGCCACTAGCAGCGCCTTAAAAGAAAAACTGCTGAAAAAGGCCAAATTTAAGCCCACAGAGCCTATTCTCGAGGTCATCCCCTTCTCCTCCGATCGCAAATACTCCGGCGTCCGGACTTCCTCCGCCACCTACCTCATGGGCGCCCCCGAATTTCTCACCGACGAAAAACCTAATTTCCCAGGCAACTATCGAGTAATCGCTGTGGCGAAAGATAGTGAATTACTAGGCTATGTCTTGCTCGAAGACGAACTCAGAAAAGATGCCAAAAACATCATCGATTTTTTCAAGAACAACGACGTCGTCGTCAAAATCATCTCTGGTGACAACCTGAACACCGTTACCACTATCGCCGAAAAAGTCGGCCTCGAAAACCCAACCCCAATCGATCTTTCAACCTGCAAAACCCCGATTAACTATGCTAACCTCGTCAAAACCTACAACATTTTCACCCGTGTCAAACCCGCTCAGAAAAAATCCCTCGTCGGGGCCCTGAAAAAACAGGGAAAAACTGTTGCTATGACTGGCGATGGCGTGAATGACATTCTCGCGATGAAAGAAGCGGATTGCTCCATTGCTATCGGCGAAGGCTCCGATGCTGCTCGTCGCGCGGCAAAAATAGTTCTCTTAAACAGCGACTTTGCTGGCGTCCCGAATGTCATCGCCGAAGGCCGTCAATCTATCAACAATCTCGAACGCTCCGCCACTCTCTTCCTTAGTAAAAACACCTACGCCGCCATTCTTGCTCTCATTTTTATTATTATTCCGCTCGAATATCCCTTTGCTCCGCTCGAGATGTCGCTCCTTAATTTCGCCTGCATCGGCCTCCCCGGCGTCATTCTCGCTCTCGAGAAAAACACCGCCCGCGTCAAAAACCGTTTCATCACCAATATCCTTCAATATTCCGTCCCAACCGGTCTCACTGTCGCCATCTCGATGCTCGCTCTCTCGATCATCGCCGAAATCAATAACTTCTCCCGCCCCGAACTCATTACCTCCTCCGCCCTCATCACCTTCGCCATCGATTTTCTCCTCATTCTCTGGATTTCCAAACCCCTAAATCTCCTCCGCCGCTTACTCCTCATCACAATTTTCAGTATCATCGCTCTCGCACTTTCTATTCCATTTTTTCGCAACTTCCTCGATTTTACTCTCCTCACTCCCGACAAACTTCTCATCGTCGTTCTCATTATCGCCATAAGCTATGCCATTTTTTTCCTTATCCGCCGTCTCTCCGCTCATTTCACCACCAAATTTATCAAATCCCACCCCAAAATCGCCATCTAACACTTTAATCATAAAGACTACCTCTCAAAAATCGCTATCTAACATTAAATTCGCGATCCTAATATTCTAGCTCTCAATCGAAATCCGCGGATAAATATTTAGCGCATACGGATCAACCGGCTCCACCCCTGTCGAAATCTCATAATACGCCGCCGCGGCTACCATCGCGCCATTATCCCCCGCTAGTTTCAACGCAGGGAAATATGCCTCGGGCAAAGCCTCGCGCAAAGCCTGATTCGCCGAAACTCCCCCTGCCAGCACCACCGCCTGCGTTTCCGGGTATTCCTCAAGCGCTTTTTTCAATTTCTCCACCAAGATATCCACCGCTGTTTTCTGAAACGACGCCGCAAAATCGCACACCTGTTGCTCCGATAAATGATTTTTCAGATCATGCGACGGATGCGAAATCGGCAAGCCCAATTCTTTCTGTACCGCCCGAAGTACCGCTGTTTTTAACCCCGAAAACGAAAAATCTAACCCCTCAACTTTCGGGTGTGGCAACTTATATTTATTCGCATTCCCCTTCGCCGCCGCTTTTGCGATTGACGGCCCGCCCGGATAAGTCAGCCCCAAAATCTTCGCCACCTTATCAAAACACTCCCCAATAGCATCATCTCGCGTCGTCCCCACAATCTCAAACCGATTATGCGCCGGCATCTGCAAAATTTGTGTATGTCCTCCCGAAATCACTAGCGCAAGCAACGGAAACGTCGGGACGGGATGTTGAACATTCTCGCTAGAAAGCCAATTCGCATACACATGCGACTTCAAATGATGCACGGCATAGAGCGGTTTTTCGTGCAGAATCGCAAGCGTCCGCGCCGTCAGCGTTCCGATAAGAAGCGACCCCAAAAGTCCCGGCGCATGCGTCACCGCAATCGCATCAATATCATCCCAAGAACATTTAGCATCCGCCAGCGCCTTATCCACCACCGGCATCATCACCTCGAGATGCGACCGCGCCGCCACCTCTGGGATCACTCCCCCATATTCCGCAAAAATATCAATCTGCGACACCACCACGTTCGACAAAATCTCGCGCCCGTCCTCGACCACTGCCGCCGCCGTCTCATCACAACTCGTCTCAATCCCTAAAATCTTCATATCTTAATTATATCACACCACGCATAATCTCACACAATAATATCACAAATTCCCCTTATGCATGATGATATTTCCCGCCCCGCGCAATCTCCTGTGCCCGATAAATCTGTTCCGTCACCATCACTCGGCATAGTTGATGCGGAAACACCAATTTTGAAAAACTCCAGACAAAATCCGCCTTTTCGCGCACCGCATCCGAAAAACCATACGCCCCGCCAATCAAAATCACGACATCCTTGCCGTCCAAAAACGCTCTTTCTAAACAGAGAGAATATTCATCTGATGATATATTCTTACCCCGTTCATCGCAACAA
>CAVFNU010000019.1:0-3472 GCA_963624235.1 bacterium
AGATATAATAATTTTAAGGAAAAAATAATGTCACATGTCAAAGCTGGCGGTACCGCCAAAAATATCCATAACAATGCTGGCCAGCGCCTCGGCGTTAAGCGCTTCGGTGGCCAAAAAGTTAAAAACGGCGAAGTCCTCGTTCGCCAAACCGGCGCGACTAAAATCGCTGGTCCGGGAACTTATATGTCTCGAAACTTCACTATCCACGCCGCGAAAGATGGCGTAGTCACTTTTGTCAAAACTAAGAAAACGCATTTTTCTGGCAAAAGCCTGCCCCGCGTTCGCGTTGAAGTTCGCTAAACTCTAAAAAACTGCTCGATTGAGCAGTTTTTTGTTGCACTAGAAAATTTTTAGCAAATCACCAAAAACTTATTTTTACCTTTTTTCGCTAAAGCCGTTTGTGAAAGTTCGAGATCTTCTTTTACTTTTTCACCATTGATCGAAACCGCGCCCTGCGTAATAAACTCACGCGCCTTCTTTTTCGACTCCGCCAAACCATTTTTCACCAATGCCTCGACTAGCATTATTCCCTTTTTCTCCGTCGGCAGATATTTCGCGAATTCCAAAATCTCATCACTCGAAAATTCACCAAAATTCGTTTCTCGATCAAACAAAACTTTCGTCAAATTCTCAATCGCTTCCGCATTTTCAATGCCGTGTACTACTTCCGTCACGCCTCGTGCCAAAGCTTTTTGCGCGATTCTTTTTTCCGGCGTCGTACGATGTTGTGTTAAAATATCTTCGATCATCTCACGATCATAAAGTGTATAAATTTTAATCAAATACTCCACCGCCTCGTCCGGTTGATTTAACCAAAATTGATAAAAATCAAAAATCGATGTATAATTTCCCGAACCGTTATCTGTACTCGCCAGCCAAATTGCATTCCCTTCACTTTTCCCAAATTTTCGCCCAGAAACTGGATCGATAATTAATGGCGTCGACCATACATCCGCATCCGCACCTTCGAGCCGTCGAATTAAATGAATGCCTGAAGTACAATTTCCGTATTGGTCCGCCCCGCATAATTGCAAAGAAATTCCATATTCGCGAAACAAGTGCAAAAAATCATAACCTTGAATTAAGGTATACGAAAATTCCGCATAACTAATCCCCGAACCACCTTCACCGATTCGATTTTGCACAAATTGCCGATCTAAAAGTTGCGTCATTGAAAACGCTTTCCCGACTTCACGTAAAAAATCCAGATAATTAATCTTCGAAAACCAATCCAAATTATCGACCATCGTCACATTTTTCGCAGAAACTACTCGTTCAATTTGTTCCCGAATGCATTTTTTATTATGTTCCACTTCGCCCAGAGTCTTCAAATCTCGTTCGCCATTTTCTTTCGGATCGCCAATTTGCCCCGTCGCTCCACCAACCAACAAATATGGTTCATATCCGTGCCGTACAAAACACGCACACATCATTAGCGCCGCCAAATTTCCAATCGTCAAAGAATCCGCCGACGGGTCCGCACCCCAATAAAACTTTTTCGACACCCGCGTATCCAAATTCGATGCATCCTCGATTGTGGTTTCTGCCTTGAACCCCCGATAAATCAATTCCTCTGATAGTTTCATAATACTTTATATTATATCACAACTTCTCACCCGCTCGCGCCCGATTCGCCCATTCGTCCGCCATTTCGTTATATTTCGTCCCCACATGTCCGCGCGTCCAACGTAACTCCACCGTTTCTGGATCATAAATTTCATACAATTCTTGCACCAGTTCAACGTTCGCAATTTCTTTTCCATTGTTTACTTTTTTACCTTTTTCATCAAATTTCACACCTCGCCGCCATTCATTCTTTGCCCATGTTTCCATCCATTTTGTCGCCACATTAAACCAAAATTCCGAATCCGTATAAATCTCACATGGATTCCCTCCCGCTCGCCGAATCGCCGCTAAAATCGCCATCCCTTCCATCCGAATATTCGAAGACTTTTTCTCGGAACCTAAAATCACCGGCTTCGCCTCCTCGCCTCGCACTTCAATCACCGCGAACCCGCCCGGTCCTGGATTCGGATTTGCACTGCCATCTGTCCAAAAGGTATATTTCATTTCCGTCCTTATCTACAAATTCATTATTTTATAATTTCATCAATAATCCCATACTCCAACGCCTCTTCTGCACTCATCCAATTATCTCGATCCATATCTTTTTCAACTTGCGACAATTTCTTTCCTGTGTTTTTCGCAAAAATTTCCGCCAGTCGCTTTTTCAAAAATATTCCTTCTTTCAACATAATTTCCTGATCCGTAATTTTTCCCTCTGTTCCCGACGATGGCTGATGAATCATCACCCGCGCATTTGGCAAGCAATACCTTTTACCCTTAGCACCTGACGACAATAGCATCGCCCCCATCGACGCCTGCAACCCAATCCCAATCGTCTCCACATCCGGTTCAATATAATTCATTGTATCGATAATTGCCAACCCATCATACACCGACCCACCAGGCGAATTAATATACAACTTAATCGATTTTTTCGGATCTTCATGCGCCAAATATAAAAGTTGCGCAATCACCAAATTCGCCGTATGAGAATTCACGTCTTCGCCGAGAAATACAATTCGGTCATTCAAAAGCCGCGAATAAATATCATACGCTCGCTCGCCCTTGTTCGTTTCTTCAACTACCGTTGGCACTAAATAATTTTTCATTTTTCCTCCTTTACTAATTCTAATTGCTTATTTTTTAATTTCAGCACCGGAATATCGCCTTTATCTAGTTCGCCCATAATAATTTTCTCTGATAACATCGATTCAACTTCGTCCTCAATCTTTCGCCTTAGTGGCCGCGCGCCATTTTTCGGATCGTAACCTTCTTCGATCAAATAATTTTTTGCTTCGTTGCTAATTTTAAGCCCAATTCCCTTCGTCGCCAACCGTTTCCTCAAATCATTAATCAAATTATCAAAAATTCGTTCCACATTTTCTCGCGTCAAAGCATGGAAGACCAAAACATTGTCTAAACGATTAATCAGCTCCGGTCGCATCACTTTTTTCAGCGCCTTCATCGCATAAGATTTATTCTCTTCATACTCTTCCGCTAACGCTTTTTTGTCCTTCTTCGTTTTCGCACTAAACCCAAGTTCACTTTCACGATACATTTCGCTCGAGCCGAGATTCGAAGTTAAAATCACAATTGTATTATTAAATTTAATTTTATTACCTTGCCCATCCGTCAAAACTCCGTCTTCTAGAATCTGTAGCAACAAATTAAATACATCCGGATGCGCCTTTTCAATTTCATCAAACAGGATCACCGAATATGGTTTTCGTCGCACCGCTTCTGTCAATTTCCCGCCATCATCATAACCAATATATCCCGCTGGCGCTCCGACTAGTCGCGAAACATTATGTTTTTCGCCAAATTCCGACATATCGATTTTCACCAACGCGTTTTCACCCCCAAACACTTCTCGCGCAATCCCCCGTGCCAGTTCCGTCTTTCCGAC
>CAVFNU010000020.1:0-3096 GCA_963624235.1 bacterium
ATTTACTATTATTTTTCTTGTCCGTGTTCGCTTCGTTATTTTTTACCGTTACCATCGTTGCCTGATCGCTAATTAGCGCGCTACTCTCATCTCCCCCCGGCAAAGCTCCTCGGTTATTCGACTGATAGTCTTTCACTGCACTAATTAATTTCGCAACGTCCTCTCGTCGTTCCTCATTTCTTTGCGAAGATCTCAACGCCGGTAGCGCTAAAAATACCATTAAAAAAATTCCACCCGCAATCGCCAGTACCAGCGCCACTTCGATAATCGTAAAGCCTCGTTCTCCTTCACGTTTCCGCTCTGCCTCCCAACTTTGTTTTTTACAACGCCCTCGCCTTACATCTCGAATCTCACCCTTTTTCATAACCTTATTATAGGTTATTTATGCTAAAATAACAATATGGAAGTTCTATTTCTGATTCTGCTATTTATTCTCGGCGCTTGCTTTGGTTCGTTTTTATGTTGCCAAGCTCGCCGCCTTCATCACGGTCTAAAAAAAGGAAGCAAACCCCTCGGTTCGCGCTCGGTCTGCCTTCACTGCCATTATCAACTAAAATGGTATGATAATATCCCGCTCTTTTCGTGGTTGTTTTTACGCGGAAAATGCCGAAAATGCCATACTGAAATTGGCGCCGCTGAAATTCTTTCTGAACTTTTATTCGCGCTCTCTTGGCTCGCGCTCGGAACGACGCTGAACCCGCTTTCTTCCGATCCTCTCGTCTGGGCGATCTTTTTTGCTACTCTCGTGCTTTCGCTCCCCCTAGCTTTCCTCGCAATTTATGATGGTCTTTACGGCGAGCTTCCGGTCAGATACTTGACAACTTCGGTTCTCTGTGCTATAATCGTCTTAGCTCTGAAAGAATGGGCATTATTTGCCAGTTCTGCTTTTTCACCAGAATTAATCTGGAAACCGCTACTCTCTGTTCTTATTCTCGGCGGTCTTTATCTCCTACTTTATGGTCTTAGCCGCGGCAAATGGGTCGGTGATGGCGATTGGCTGCTCGGGCTTGCCCTCGGGCTCGCCCTTTACGACCCTTGGCTCGCTCTAATTACATTATTCGTTGCGAATTTTCTCGCCTGCCTTGTCGCCCTTCCGCGTCTCAAAAAGACCAAAAAAATTTACCTCGGTCCTTTTATGGTACTGGCCTTTATTATCGTCACTATTTCCGCTAATTTTCTCATGAACCTGATTTAGTAAGCTCTAAATTTCTATCGTTTGCCGATCTATCCTATGAATTCGCACAATAAGTTCCCGCCCCTTCGAGCTTATACAAAATCGCCACTTTCCGCGGATTTGATGTCCCGACTGCCTTCTCTCCTTCACATGTCGCCCCAATTAAAATCGTCATCATGTGCTCGTTCGGGAAGGTTGTCTCAGGATCGCTTGGGTTTTTAACATAGATGGAAGTGCCATCCTTGAAAGTGTAACTAGCACTTTTTATCACGCAATCTACGTCTGGTATTGCCGAGCCGTTTGCTTGACAATATCCGACCTGTAATCGGTATCCGGACCCATCCGGGTCAGTAAATTCATCTCCCAGATATTCGCAATACAATGTGTCCCAATCGTCATCATTCTCATCATCTCCGCAACGAATTGATTCATATCTAGTGGTATCATCTTCTCCCTTATTATTTATCGTTGCCTTTCGTTCCGGCAACGCCCCCCGATGGTTCGATTGATAGTCCGTAATTAACTTTACCACTTTTACTACATCTTCGCGTCTTTTAGTGTCACGTTGTTGCGTACGCAGGCTCGGCACCGCCACAAACACCATCAAGAAAATCAAACCCGCAATCGCCAGCACCAGCGCCACTTCGATAATCGTAAAGCCTTTTTTATTTCGCATATGCTTTTATTATAAATTAACTTCGTCAAAATCACAACCTATGCTATAATAAACTTATGTTTAGTCGCGTGGCTAAAAGAGGTGATACTTTGATCGAGGTTATTTTTGCAGTGGGAATTTTTTCGATGATTGCGATTGGCATTACTGCGGTTATGAGTAGCGGGACCTCAGGCGCACAAACTGCGCTAGAAACTACGTTGGCACGCGAAGAAATTGACGCCCAAGCCGAGGCTCTGCGCTTTATCCAATCTTCTTATGCTGCTGATAAATATGCTGCCAACGAACGCTATTCTGCGCTTTGGCGCGAAATTACCTCTCACGCAATCGCTATTAATACAATCACTGACGAAGAACAAAAAAACCAGATTCTTCAGTACGCTCCTACCACTTGTGACGATGGGGAGCTCTACGGTAACTCTCAAATCGCGAATGCCGCCTTTATCATCAACTCACGTGCGCTCAATTCTTTTACCGCGAAAACCACCGGCAATGTTTATCTCCGACGTGCTGATTCCGGTGACAATTTTGCCAAAGCCACTATTTATCCGCGACTTATTTATGGTGATAATAGCGCTACTACAGACGAAAACACAAGCCTCAATAGCTCTAGCACTTACACTAAACTTTGGCGTGCCGAAGGAATCTATATTATTGCTGTTAAAGACGCCGATAGTAAATCCGGCTCCGATAGTGGGACTTTGATTGTCGGCGAAAATTTTGAAGGTAAAACCGCTCGAGCTTCCGCTTATTACGATTTTTACATTCGTACTTGTTGGTACGGTACCGACGCCACCGTTCCTTCGACCATCTCGACCGTCATCCGTCTTTACGACCCAGATGCATTGGACACTAATGGTATTTGAACTTGATTAATTCGTTTCGGAATGAAACTTGTCATGAATCTCTTTGAGATGTTTATCGGTAACGTGGGTATAAACTTGAGTTGTTGAAATATCCGCATGTCCGAGCATCGATTGTACCGACCGAAGGTCCGCGCCATTCATCAAAAGATCCGTCGCGAAAGAATGGCGCAGAGTATGTGGCGTCACTTTTTTTGTAATCCCCGCCAGCCGCGCGTATTTCTCAACGATCCGTTCCACCGATCGCGCCGTAATTCGCCGATAATTTCCCGAAGTATCCACCGCCTGCAAATTCCGCGAATTGTTCAAAAACAATGCCGGCAGGGAATCAGTCCGCGCGTCGAGATAATCTCGCACTCGGTCCGCACACGCTTCCGAAATAAAAA
>CAVFNU010000021.1:0-2203 GCA_963624235.1 bacterium
ATTTGTTGATTCATCGGCATCACCGTGAACATGTTGCCAAAATCTTCCATATTCGTCCACTTTAGTTGATTTTATTATATCATACTTCGCCAATTAACTTAACCGACTCGCTTTCCGGCAATTCTTCGACATTTTTTAACTTCCGTTCGATCTGGCGCGATGTGGTTTTCGCATTTTCGATTTTGTTTGCGGATTCTTGAAGTTTTTTCTGGACTCCGTCGAGTAGGTCGCCGAACTTTCCGAATTGAGTTTTGATTGCACCGAGTGTTTGCCAGACCTCCGCCGAGCGTTTTTCGATCGCTACCGTGCGAAAGCCCATTAAGAGCCCCGACAGCATCACCGGCAATGTCGACGGCGAGGCGATGGTAATGTTGAATTTTTGTCGAATTTCGTCCGAAAGACCCGGAATGCGAATAATTTCCGCGTATAAGCTCTCAGTCGGCACAAACATAATCCCGAAATCCGTAGTTTTCGGCGGATCGATATACTTTGTCGCGATTTTTCTCGCTTGTTCTTTGACGTCCGCACCGAGCGCCTTTTGAAAAGTCGCGATTTTCGTTTTGTCACCGTCATCATAGGCCGCGATTAGGCGCGAATAGTTCTCGACCGGAAATTTCGAGTCGATCGGTAAATAAACATTAGTCTCTTTCCCTGGCATTTTTACCGCAAATTCGACTCTATCATTCGAACCCTGTTTCGTAATCACATTTTCTTCGTATTGCGACTTGTTTAGGCTGTCCTCAATAATCGCGCCGAGTTGTACTTCGCCATAAATCCCCCGCGTCTTTACACCTTCCATCACTTTTTTTAAGTCCCCCACTCCCGTCGCCAGAGTCTTCATTTCCCCGAGACCTTGATAAACTTGTGTCAGCTGGTTCGAAATTGATTTAAAACTTTCGTTAAACCGCTTTTCTACCGACACGCGCAATTTCTCGTCCACCGTTTCGCGCATTTCCTCGAGTTTTTTCTCATTACTGGTGCGAAGTTGTTCGATGCTTTTTGTGTTGTTATTTTGCATTTGCTCGATGCTCTTTGCGCTACTATTTTGCATCCGCTCGAGATTTTCGGCGATTTCTTTTCGATTTTCTCGAAAATTTCGGTCAATCGCCGGGTTAATTTTTGAAATTTCCCCGTCGATGCGAATTAATTTTTCTTCAAGTTGTTTTAATTCGGCTTTTTCGGTGTCGTTTTCGGTTTTCGGCTTGCGAAAAATCACAACTAAGAGAAGCCCAATAATCACCACCCCCATCACACCTAAAATTATATTATCCATAACCTTATTATAGCACAAAAATCTCCCCTGCAAAAGGTAATTACTTTTTCAAAAGGTAATTACATACTTGCAAAGGTAATTACCTTTTGGTATAATATAGTTATGACTATTCAAGAGCAACTACGACAGATATTAATCGAGGCTAAATGGTCACAAGATGATCTGGCTCATCGGCTAGGCGTCGCGCCGAAAACCTTGAGTTTCTGGCTAGCCGACAAATCCGAACCTCGGGACAAATATCTGGAAAAAATCCAGGAGCTATATTTTGATATCGTCGGCAGAACTACGGTCGATCGACAACATTTAGACGATTTAAAGGTCCGAGCTCTCGCAACGCATCTTGATCTGAAAGAATTGTTAAACAATGAGGACCTACTCAAGGCCGCGACCTTGTATCTGACTTATCACACCAACATTATCGAGGGCAGCACCATGACTATCGAAGAGGTCGCGACGGTGCTAGATGACGAAAACGCCGTGATTACAAACAAGTCCTATCGCGAGCAAGCCGAGGCACGCAATCACCGCGCCGCTTTCCTGTTCTTGTTGGAGCAATTAAAAAACGCCGGCAAAGATTTTAAGTGGTCGAGCGAATTGATTTTAGAAACGCATCAACGACTCATGAATAGTTTGCTCGATGACGCCGGATGTTTTCGTCGATACGGAGTTCGGGTCCTGGGTAGTAATGTGGCGCGAGCTAATTATCTGAGCGTGCCGCAAAAAATCGATGAGCTGGTAAAGTTCATGAACACCCCGACCGATGATACCATCGAAAAATTAGCCAAAACGCATGCTGTTTTTGAACTTATCCACCCCTTTGGCGATGGCAATGGTCGCACCGGGCGCTTGATTATGTTCACGCAGGCAATGCAATATGGCATAGTCCCGCCCCTAGTGCTAAAAGAGCGAAAACACGCCTATTACAAATAC
>CAVFNU010000022.1:0-2628 GCA_963624235.1 bacterium
GCTAACGAAACCAGCGCAAAGGAAGCCAAAGACGCAAAAGCGAAAAAGGCGGACCAGAATGCAGGTAAGGAGGACAAGTAATGGGAATTAAAGCATATCGCCCAACAACTCCGGCGCAACGCCAGAAAACGACCGAGGATTACGACCAAATTACGACTAAAAAGCCGATGAAGTCGCTCCTCGCGCCGAAAAAGCAACAGGCTGGGCGAAATAACAAAGGTCGGATTACGGTTCGGCATCGTGGTGGTGGCGTGAAGCGTCATTATCGGATTATTACTTATAAATTGCCGGCAAATTTGACATTTACCGTGGAAGAAATTGAGTACGATCCGAATCGAAGCGCACGTATCGCGCGGGTGAAAGACGAAAATAATGTTTATTATTACGTTATTGCCGATACAAAAATGACCAAGGGTACGACTTTCAAGACTGGCGCGGAAATCGAGGTGGAAACTTCGAATCGAATGCCGCTTGAAAATATTCCAGTTGGTACTTTCGTATATGGAATTGAGCTGAAACCTGGCAAAGGTGCGCAAATGGTGCGCGCAGCGGGTGCTTCGGCGCAGTTGATGGCTAAAGAAGGCGCGTATGCGACTCTCAAAATGCCATCTGGTGAAGTTCGCAAAGTTTTGGTGAAGTGTGAAGCGTCGATTGGGACAGTTTCGAACGTTCAGCACCAAAATGTGAAGATCGGCTCGGCAGGACGCCGACGCCGAAAGGGTATTCGCCCGACGGTGCGTGGTGTCGTGATGAATGCGGCGGATCACCCGCACGGTGGTGGTGATGGTGGTCGACACGGTTCGGGTAAAGCGCCACGTACTCCGTGGGGTCAGTTGACGCTGGGTTATCGAACTCGTCACAATAAGAAAACTAATAAAATGATCGTGCGCAGTCGCCACGAAGGAAAGAGGAGATAATGTCTAGGAGTCTGAAAAAAGGTCTATTTGTAGACTACAAACTCGCGAAAAAAGTGGCTGCTCTCTCCAGCGAAGACCGCACCGTGATTAAGACTTGGGCACGTAGTTCGACGATTTCTCCGGAAATGGTTGGACGAACAATTGCTGTTCATAACGGAAAAGTTCATGTCCCAGTTTATATCTCGGAAAATATGGTTGGTCATAAGCTCGGGGAGTTTGCGCCAACGCGTAAATTCCGCCGCCATGGTGGTAAAAAAGCCGCTGAGGCTGCGAAAGGAAAGGGTTAAAATATGGCTGAAACGTATTTTGCGCATGCATATGCTAAAGGCGTCGATAACCAACCACGAAAAACCAATATCGTGGCGAGTTTGGTCCGCGATCGTTATGTTGCCGATGCGGTGGTGATTTTAGAACATACCCCACGCCGAGCTGCGCGAGCAGTTTTAAAAGCAGTAGAATCTGCAAACGCTAATTTGTTAAATAACTCGGGGAAGTCGATCGACCCGAAAACTGTGCGAATCTCGCGAATTTTCGTGACTAGTGGAACGAGAATGCGCCGATATAAGCCAGCTTCGCGTGGTCGAGCGTTGCCTTACGAGATTATTAGTAGTAATATATTCGTCGAGGTCGCCGGCGAAGAAAAAGTTAAAAAGACCGCTGAGCCGAAGAAAGCGGCTAAGGCGGAAGCGAAGGAGAAAAAGTAATATGGGTCAAAAGGTTAATCCCATCTCTTACCGCCTTCAACTGAGCCGAAACTGGTCTTCGAAGTGGTTTACCCGCAAGGAAAATTTCCGGTTCTGGCTAGTGGAAGACGACAAAATTCGCAAAGTGATCGAAGAGCGATTTAAATCGCGACCGACGATTGCGCGAATTGACATTGAACGCTCCGCGAACTTGACGACGATTACGATTGCTACCGCGAAGGCGGGTGCCGTGATCGGCAAGCAAGGTTCGGGCATCAATGAACTGAAGAAACAACTCGAAAAGATCGTGGACGGTCCGATTCGAATTAATGTCGAAGAAGTGAAAAAACCAGAACTCAATGCGAAATTAGTCGCGGAAAATATCGGTTTTCAGCTTGGCAAGCGTATGAATTTCCGTCGAGCGGTAAAAATGGCTTTGCAGTCATCGATGAATGCAGGCGCGAAGGGGGTACGCATCGAAGTAGCTGGACGTTTGAATGGCGCTGAGATGTCGCGACGCGAGAAATTCATCGAAGGTTCGGTGCCTTTGCATACATTGCGCGCGGATATTGACTTTTATTGTCATCACGCGCCGACAATTGCAGGCATCGTAGGAGTAAAAGTTTGGATTTATAAGGGGGAGAAATAAGATGGCACTGTTAATTCCGAAAAAAGTTCCGCATCGCAAGGTGCGTAAAGGTAAAAACGGGGGCGTCGCGACGCGATGTAATACGGTGGCGTTTGGTGAGTTTGGTTTAATGTCGCTCGACAATGAACGCATTACTTCTCGCCAAATCGAGGCAGCGCGTCAATCGATTACACGTTATGTAAAACGTGGTGGTAAAATCTGGATTCGCATTTTCCCGCATACGCCGGTTTCGAAGAAGCCTTTGGATGTGAAAATGGGTTCGGGTAAAGGTGAACCGCAATTTTACGTCGCGAAAGTGAAAGCTGGAACGGTGATGTTTGAAATTGCGGACGTGCCAGAAGAAAAAGCGCGTGAAGCGCTCCGACTGGCTTCACACAAA
>CAVFNU010000023.1:0-6537 GCA_963624235.1 bacterium
ATGGTAATACTCCATGTGCTTTGATCTCCATTATAATATTTTTTTCGTTTTCAAAATAGTCTTGATCGGCTTTGTTCTTGGTAAAATTCACATTCTTTGTCCGGTACTTTAAGTTTTCATCGAAAGTAATTCTTAACCCATCTGCGCCTTGATAACTTTCGCGCACATAAAACACCAAAATTTTCGGCTTCAAATCAAAATGGTCGATTAAATAATCGACTTCTCGCGCAATTTGTTGATCACAAATTGCCCCCTCATCCTCTGTAATTATCTCTGATAGACGCACTCCATTGTTCGTAATTTTTCGATAATCTTTTTTCGAAACCATCACTCGTCGTTTATACCCAACATTATTATTGTCGCGCGCTCGCAGTTTTGTTTTGATCTCGAAAAACACTTTATCATAACCACCATAAGAGCGCGCCCGCAACTTTTCTTTGAATTGGGGCTGGTCGATTGACTGAATGATTAAATCGTAATTTTCATTATCGAAATAAATATTAAAAACTTCCGAAATGTAATAATTGTCTTTCGTCATATTCTTACGGATGGCTTCGAGTAATACGTTCTTCTGCTGAGCCGTGATTAAACATTTTTTTTCTATTCGATCGAAAGTCTTTTGATCTTCCATGCATTGATTATATAATATTATACTTAAAAAATCCTAAAAATGACTCGTTTATGCTATAATAAAAACAATAAAGGAGGTTTCATGCAACTTATCGTGATTCTATTAGTTATTGTCTCGATTCTGACTTTTTTATCGGGAGCGACCATCTTTTTTGGCTCGAAAAAGAAGGACCGTGGTCGTTCGGCGCGATTTCTCATCGCCACGATTTTCGCGACGATTTGGTCGATTTCGATCGGCGTTTTTCTGGTTGCTGATCCGAGTTGGGATCCGGCGCGCGTGAGCTGGCATGTGAACTGGACTTTTATCAGCGCGATTTTTATTGACGTCGCCTTGCTCGGTTTTATTGCCTGGCATCAAAAATACGGCAAAATCGCCACCTCGTTTTTTGTAATTTTTGGACTAATTCTCGCCGGTTGTTTAGTCGCCAACCCTTCGCTGCTTTATACTGATGTGAACTTGTCACGTTATGGCAATAGTTTAACTACGAATATTGGTCCGTTCTATATCGCTTACATTGCCTTCTTCTGTCTTTTAGTGCCGGCGGTGATTTTTACACTTCTACGTCAAATTATTCATTCGCATTCACAGAAAAAGCGTGGTGCTGATCTGGTGCTTTTGATTGGTTTTGCGATTTCGGGGACTATGGCGCTGATTTTTAATTTAATTGTGCCACTTTGGGACTGGAGTTTGATTTGGATCGGTCCGATCGCGATTTCCTCGACGATTATCGCTTTTTATTATACAGTCTTGCGTTATCATATTTTGAATCTTTCTTCGCATTGGCTCAAACTTTTGTCATATGTAGTAATTATCACTTCGATCGCGGTGATTTATATGGTGATTTTTGCCATTGTTTTTGCCGCACTTTTCCGTGGGGCGACGCCATCGCTAGAAGTCATTATCTTGAACTTTATCATGATCTTAATCTTTCTCGCTCTAACTCCAGCGATGAACGAGTTTACAAAATTTACTCGTTATTTAATCACCAACCAAAAGAAGCATTGCGGGGAGGACTACGATTCGGATGAAAAATAAGCCATCGTGCAACCCGAAGTTGACGATTCTGCTGTCGATCAACGCTGCAGCGGTTCTAATCGCTGGAGTTTTGATTTCTAGCGCGATTTGGCTGAATGGCGGTTTGGAATTTCGTGCTGTTGGTGAACGTTCCGACATCGTCGAGGACGAAACTGGCGAAGTCGCACTCCTCGAATCCGTTTCCGACACAGATCTTGAAGCAGTTGAGAACACCGATGTTATCGGTAACGACGATTATGTTTCGACTTCTTCGCACGAATTTGACGGCTCTGCCGTTCCTGCTGGTGAACTTTGGAATGAGGATTCGATTGTGATTTACGGCACGCCCGATATTGATCTTTGTGTCGATGGCGAACTCTCGGATTTGGGCGAAATGTATTGGCAAACCTCGAATCCGGGAATTATTTCTGGCTTTTATAGCACTGCACGTACCTGGCTTGGTTATAGCAACGATACCTGTCGTTATCCCGTTATTAGCGGTTATGGGACTACAACGGTCACCGCGGGAACTTATGATGGCAAACGTAAAGATTCAATCACCGTCACCGTCATCGAGCCGCCGAAGGAACAATGGGAGCGTGAAGTCTTAACTCTAGTGAATAAAATTCGCGTCAAAAATAATCTCGGACAACTTTCTTGGGGCGAAACTTGCGCTACCGCGGCAGATACTCGTGCAGAGGAAACTATGACTCTTTATGCCCATACTCGTCCGGACGGTTCGAGTTGGGCGACGGCTTGTCCGACTCCGAGTTCGGGTGGCGTGAGCGGTGAAAATCTCGCGATCGGTAATGCTGCCGTTTCGCCAGCGACGACGGTTGCGCTTTGGATGGGCTCGGAAACGCACCGCGCGAATATCCTCAATCCTGAATATACAAAACTTTCCGTCGGATTTGTTTTTGATATGAATAGCGATTATAAGACTTATTGGTCGCAATATTTCAGCACTTATTAATCTTCACGATTTGCCGGTATTATATGCTATAATGAATTTATGTTTAAGTGGGCAACTTGGTCCGGTCGCGACGAGACCAGTCGTGATATCTGTTCGCCGAATGCACAGCTTTGTTGTGAGGTCCGATTAAAAAACGGGCGACTTACTTATGCGGTGTTGAAAAACGGTAAACCATTAATTTTGCCGTCTCGGCTTGGCATCGCAATTTGTGGCGAGGCCACGCTCGGCGAGAATTTGAAACTTGTGCGCGAACATAAACTTAAACACGAAGAAACTATCGAATTGCCGTGGGGCGAGGACCGGTTCATTCCGAATAATTATAACGAAGTAGCTTTTTATCTGGCGGAGAAAAAAGCTCCAGGGCGAATTTTTACTTTGCGTTTTCGTGTGTTTGACAACGGCGTGGCTTTTCGCTATGAAATTCCGCCCCAGCCGAAGTTTTCGCAAATCACTATTAAAGACGAGCTAACAGAATTTGCGCTAGATCTCAATACTATCGCTTGGAAAATCCCCGCTTATCAGCCTGATCGTTATGAATATAACTACGAAAAGACCGCCGTGTATGATCTCGAAAATTCTGTTCATACGCCTTTAACTCTGAAAACTCCAAACGGTTTTTATCTCTCAATTCACGAAGCTGCACTCTATAATTATGGTTCGATGACGATAAAACTGAATGATCGGCGCGCACTTTCGACCGACATCACTCCGCTTTCCGACCAAACCAAGGCGCATGTCAACTTGCCGTTTCAAACTCCGTGGCGCCTGATTATGATCGCGGATTCGGCGATTGAACTTACTGTGAATCGCCTGATGTATGCTTTAAATGACCCGCCGGCGGAAGATTTTTCGTGGGTTGAAACTCTGAAATTTATCGGTATTTGGTGGGCGATGTTTGTCGGCGAATGGACTTGGGCGCCGGGCGATCGTCATGGCGCGACTACCGAGCATGCTAAAGAATATATTGACGCCGCCGTTCGGCTCGGCGTTCGCGGGCTATTGATCGAAGGCTGGAACGAAGGTTGGGAAGGTAATTGGCTCGAAAATGGGATTAATAATAAATTTACCGTTGCTACACCGGACTTTGATTTGCCAGAAGTTGCACGTTATGCCCGAAATAATAATATCGAACTGGTTGGTCATCACGAAACTGTTGGCTTTGTCGATAATTACGAGAAACAACTCGAAGCGGCCTATAATTATTACGCCGCGAACGGAATTCATTATATTAAAAGTGGTTATGCTGGTTCAATGATGATGATCCATGGTCGGCGTGAATTTCATCATTCGCAAGTTGGTGTCAACCATTATCAAAAAACCGTTGAACTTGCCGCTCGTAAAAAAATTATGCTTGACATTCATGAACCGATTAAGGGCACCGGCATCGAACGCACTTTTCCGAACTTGCTGACTCGCGAAGGTGCGCGCGGGCAAGAATACGAAGGCGGCGCGCTTTCGCCTTCGCACGCTTGCATTCTGCCTTATACCCGACTTTTGTCTGGCGGCATGGATTATACTTGCGGGATTCTCGATTTGACGAATAGCGTTAAACGCATGTCGACTACCCTCGCGCGCCAACTGGCCTATTTCGTGACGATTTATTCCGGGATGCAAATGGCGGCGGATCGTCCGTTTATTTATGAAGAGCGTTTTCCGAATGAATTTAAATTTATTCGCGCCGTACCGACGAACTTTGAAAAAACTATTCCGCTTGCGGGTGAAGTTGGTGAATATTATGTTGTCGCGAGAAAAGATCGCGAAAGCGAAGACTGGTTTATTGGCGGAGTAACGAATGAAGCGTCGCGCCGGGTTCATATCGATCTGAGTTTTCTCGATTCTGGTGTTTATCATGCTGAGATTTATCGCGATGCTGATGACGCGCATTATCGCGAAAATCCTTTTGGCATTAATATTTCGCAGCAAAAAGTCGGTGCGAACGACTCGCTCGACTTATATCTCGCTCCGGGCGGCGGGTTCGCGATTCATTTACGCCATTTAGCCTAAGTCTAATCTTCTATTGTCGCGGTAATAATCAACCGATGCGTTGCATCGCCCCCGCCAAGCAATTCTCCTGCACAAGTCATAACTACTAGAGTATCCGTTTTCGCTCCCGCTAACAACTCATTCATGTCAATTTCCGCTTTCGCTAGAATTTCACTTTCTTTCACAACATATTTTTTCCCGCCATAATCAATTTCGTTGCCGACTTGAACCTGATTTAGATTCTCGAACACAGTTGTCGAATGCCCGATCAATAGAGTTTTATTCTCCGCTTGCGAATAGCTACCGACAATCGTCGCCGGCGTATCTAATTTAGTCCCATTCAGCTTTAAATTCGTCACATCAGAAGTCAAATCAATCGCCGGAATCGAAAGTTCCGCCGCGACTTCTAATTTCGTCGCGTCTGCAGGCTGAAGCCCGACAATAATATAAATGCCGAGCAAAAGCGCATACAGGCCAGCTAAGACCATCCTCAAATCAAGACGTCGTCTTAATTCCACACCTTCCTCCTTACGTCTATTATAACACAAGCATTTCTAAAACTAAACCCCTGGATTGAACATTTTTAACTTTTTTTCGTGAATTTTATATTTTGGATCGTGCGTGCCAACTTCCGCCCAAAAAGCTTTCGAATGGTCCATGTGATTTAAATGCGCCAGCTCATGTAAAATCACATAATCACGCAATTCTTCCGGCACTTTCATTAAACCGATATTCAAAGAAATCGTTCGATTCGACGAACACGAGCCCCAACGCGTATTCGCATGCGACAATCGGCATTTTTCATAATTATATCCATATAACTTCGCGAAATATTCCAATCGATATGGTAGATATTCCCGCGCTTTTTTCATCAACAACTTTTTCTGATAGTCGCGTGCCTTTTGTTCGGCCGGATTTTTCAACGGCAATTTTTCGCGAATATTGTCGCGACTCGCATTTAAATATTTTTTGATTAAAAAATCTGGCGTATATTTCGGTACCGACATCGCTAGCCGCCCCGATGTCGAAATCGAAAATTTGACACTTTTTGCTAATGGCGATTTTCGGACGATAACTTCACCGAACTCACGATCTTCGACTATCATCGTTTGTTTTAAGGTCCGCTAATCCGGTCACGACGTGCTTTGCTTGTGTGTCGAAAGTATGTTTCCCGGAAAGAATAATCGCGTGTTCAGTTTCATTCGGCGCTTCGATCGTCTCCACCGCCGTATCGTAAAAGTTTTTGGCTTTATTCACGGATTTGAATCGTGCTTTGAGTCGTGAACGAATCGTCGCTACGTCGGTCTGAATCCAAATTAATGTTGGTTCATAACCATTGTCGCGTAGAATTCTTCGCATCTCAGCGCGCTCTTTTTCAGTGTTGAGGTCACCTTCGATAATAATAGTTTGGCGAGTTTTCAAGATTTCTTCGAGGATCACTAAGATTTCTGCGTGCGAAAAATTATGTTTTTCACGCAATTTATCGAAATCATAGCATGCTAACCCAAATTTTTTGCTGAATTTTTCCGCAAAGAGTGTTTTTCCGCTACAGGGCGCCCCGAAAACCATCAACGCTCGCGGTTTAGCTTTATTACCTTCCATCATGCTTTCATTATATCATACTTTTTAGTAGGGGGTAGAAATAAAAATGGCAGGGGTTGCAGGACTCGAACCTACGACACCTGGTTTTGGAGACCAGTGCTCTACCAACTGAGCTAAACCCCTTCATAAGTTCTAATTTCATTTTATCACATTTCCTCCACAAAATACTAAAAATGTGCTACAATTAAAACAATGAAAATACTTATGTTAGGTTGGGAGTTGCCACCGCATAATAGCGGTGGGCTTGGCGTTGCTTGTTTGAATATGGCGCGTGCTTTGGCGCATGAAGGTGTGGATATTGATTTTGTCGTTCCCTATCTGGCGAAACATCCCG
>CAVFNU010000024.1:0-9605 GCA_963624235.1 bacterium
TTTTTCGAGATCCATCAACATTTTAATCTCACTTCCATGTACTTTTGAAACCGGAATACCCGTTTTAAGAGACACTGCCGTCGCCAAATTCTCTTCCGTCAAAGTCGGCTGTTCGATTTCTTTTACACCCGCCTTTTCCATTTTTTTAATTTCCTTATCCAACTTCATCGCTTCGGTTTTATAATTCGCCGCTTTTTCATAATCTTCTTTTTCCGCCGCTTCTTCAATTTTCCGCTCCAACGTCGCTTTCTCAATTTTCATTTTCTTATATTTCCCACCACCTTTTTTATCCGCCGCCACCTTACAAATCGCACTCGCTTCATCAATAATATCAATCACCTTATCCGGCATGAACCGATCATTAATATATCTTTGTGACATCGTAATCGCCGTCTCGAGAATTTCATCCGGAATTTTCACGCCATGATGTTTTTCATAATGTTTTTTAATTCCCTTCAAAATTCGCAAAGTCACCGTCGCCGAAGGCTCTTCAACCACTACAGTTTGAAAACGTCGCGACAAGGCTTTATCTTTTTCGATCGAACGTCGATATTCGTCCAAAGTTGTTGCGCCGATTAGGTTAATCGAATTCCGCGCGAGCGCCGGTTTCAAAATGTTTGCCGCGTCCATCGAACCTTCACTCGATCCCGCTCCTGACAAAAGATGAATCTCGTCAATAAATAGTAACACCGAATCGTCGCCCGTCGCTTCATCAACAATGCCTTTAATTCGTTCCTCAAATTCACCGCGGAATTTCGTTCCCGCGACCACCGAAGACAGATCAACTTGATAGATTTGTTTACCAATTAATCCGCCCGGTACTTCATTTTTTACAATTCGTGTCGCTAGCCCCTCAACAATCGCCGTTTTTCCGACTCCCGCTTCACCGATCAACACCGGATTCGATTTCGTACGTCGCGACAAAACCGTCACCACGCGTTCAATCTCACTTTCTCGCCCAATCACCGTGTCCAATTTCCCCGCCTTCGCTTCCTCAGTCAAGTTTTTCCCATACCGGTTCAAAAACTTCAACGGCGACTTTTTCAAATATTTCGCTTTTTCTGCTTTTAACTTTTCGTCCTTTGTTTGTTCTTCAACCAAATCTTCGATTCTATCCAAAACTTTTTCCGTATCAACTTTTAGCCCCGTCAAAATCAATGACGCTCGCGAATTCGGTTGCGAAAGTAAGGCATACAAAATATGCTCCGTCCCGATCACAGTCAAACCTTGTTCTTCGGTAAAATTTTGCGCCATTCTTAAAGTCAAAATCACCGCTTCCGAAAGCGACATCATCGCCATATCACTTCCCGGCACCTCGACTGCGACCTTATTCAACGCTTTTTCAATTTCTTCCAGAGTCGCACCTTCATTACGCACCATTCGCGCACCAGTCGAATTATCCATCGACATAATTCCGAGCAAAAGATGCTCCGTCCCCATATAACCGTTATTATATCTTTTACTATAATAGTCCGCCTTCTGAAGCGCAAAGCGCGCATTTTCCGAAAGATGGCTCATTATTTCACTAAATTCTGCTTGCATACCTCTATTGTATCAGACTAGCACTCAAACGTCAAGAGTGCTAATTTCTCTTTATTTTTTACTTTTTCACTGATTTTTCTATCGGTTTTTCCTCCGGTTTTACGACTGGCTTTTCCTCCATTTCTCTCGCCATTTTTTCTAATTTTCTAAAATCAATTTTATTTGCTTTCGTTACCGGCAATTCATCCAAAAACACCACTTTACGCGGGAGTTCATATGGCTTCAAGGTCATCCGCCGTTTACCAACATAAAACGGTTTCGTCGCATCGCTCACGATTTGTCGACGCACCTGGTTATTATGTTCAACGCCTTCTTTTGTTACCACGAAGGCATACGATGCTAATTTCAGTTTCGCGTCCGGCCCCTTCACCACATAGCACCGCTCAACTAAATCCGACTTCGCCACCGCAAGCCTCACCACCTCATAATAAACTTTCGCCGGTAAGTTATTAATAAAGAATGTCGCTCGCCCGACCAGCGTCACAAAACCAGTTTCCGATACCGACGCGAGATCGCCCGTATTCACGAATCGCTTACCGTTCACCTTTATAATTTTCTCTTCCGTCAGTTCCGGCCGATTATAATAACGATTTAAAATATGTTTCCCATGTACATACAAAATTCCCGTCCGCCCGAAATTCAACTCCTCGCCAGTTTCCGGATCGAGAACCATTACGTGCGCTCCCGGCACAATCTTTCCGACCGTGTCTGGATGGTAAGTAGCCCCTACTGCCACTGTGATACTCCCGAGGCACTCCCCCACCCCATAGCCATTACACATTTTCACTGTCGCGCCATGAGCCTTAAAAAACTCTGTCGCTGCGATCGACGCACTTTTTTCCAGTCTTTCCCCACCCGAAATGTACATTTTCGTCGCCGACAGATCCACTTCTGGCGACAACGCTTTCGGCAACATATCGAGCAAAAGTGGCACCGCCTGCACTACATTTATCGGTTTACTAAAATAATAATCCAAATTATTCTCATTTATATCCGGCGTCAAAATCACCGAACTTCCACCAATAATCGGCGTCATCACCGACGTCCAGAACCCATATGGACAATCAAATTTTACAAACGACAGCCAAGTCGTAATTTCTTTATCCCACATCTTAATCCCCGATGCCGCTTTCGAGAACAATGCTGCCGCAATCAAATTTTCATTTGTAAATACCATCGGCTTCGGCCCCGAAGTCGAACCCGACGTAAAAGTAATAATCGCCTCATTTTTCCCACCAAAAATATTTTTCGGCACCCATCCGCGATATTTTTCCGCGATTTCTACAAGCGACTTTTTTCCGAGCATAAAAGTCTCGACAATTGTCGTTTCAAACTTCTTTTCATCGTAGTCCGACGTCAAATTTATCACATTTTTCACTGTTTTCGCATCTTTTTTCAAATCTTTAATTCGTCCCGTGGTTTTATTTTGGACGATTAAAAGTGGCGATTTAAATTCTTCAATATACCGAAGTAAAGTATCCCGCGGAGTTTTTTCATCTAAAAACGATACGGTCGCACCAATTTTATTCGCTGCTAAAAAAATCACGATGTTGTCATACATCGATCGTGCCGTATAAACCGTGATAATATCCCCCTTTCGAACCCCTAGTGCAAGAAACGCTTTTGCTAATATTTTTCGGTCTCGCCTGAGTTCTCGCCTCGTAAAACTCAATTCTTTCTGATTCGCGACCACATTCCCCCAATGTCGAAAACTCGAAAGATTAAATAGTGCCGAAATGCTTAGAGGCGGTACTATCGGATCGCGTTGTTGGTTTTTGATTCTTAACATAGCTACCTCGTTTTTACCTCTTCATTATATCACATTATGTTATAATAAGAATCATGATTACGAAAGCTATTATTCCGGTGGCCGGTTGGGGAACTCGTCGGCTGCCTATCACTAAAATTATCGAAAAATCCATGCTTCCCGTCGGGAACCGTCCACTAGTGGATTATTCAGTTCAAGAACTCATCAAATCAGGCGTTAAAGACATTTATATGGTGATCTCGAACGTCGAGCCTTGCCAAGTCCAAGAATTCTATAAGGACAACTTAGCACTCAATCAATATCTCACCGCGCGAGGCAAAGCTGACCGACTGAAGCTCGCTAAAACTCTACCCGACGATGTCACGATTCATTATACAGTTCAAGACCCAGCTGGTAAATACGGCACCGCCGTTCCGATCGCGATGGTAGTCGAAGAGTATAATTTAAACGAACCGGTTTTAGTTTTTATGGGTGATGATTTTATTTGGAATCCAAACGGCGAATCTGCTTCCGAATCTTTGATTAAATCTTTAGAGTCCCCGACCGAATCCGCCATTCTCGGCGTCGAAATCGACAAAAATGATGTCGAAAAATATGGTGTTTTGTCCGCCGTAGACGGCAAGCTAGTCGGCGTGGTTGAAAAACCGACCCCCGAAGAATCCCCGAGCAATCTGATTAACGTCTCGAAATATATTATGTCGCCAGAGCTCTTGCAAAGAATCGTCAAATATGTCAATGAACACGATTTCGGACCGCTCGATCAAGAATATCTCGTCACCGATCCGATCGACGATTTCATCAAAAACGGCGGTATCATGCGCGTCGCCCCAACTTCCGGACAATACTTAGACGGCGGCTCAGTCGAAGGCTGGCTCCACGCGAACAATGTCGTCTGCGGTCATTAATCCTCCCAAAAAATAGTTGGTTTCCCTCAGCTATTTTTTGTTTTTATTCCGATTTCATAATCAACGGCGGCGCCCAAGTTTTCGGATATTCTTCTAGTCCAAGCAACATCGCAATTGTCGCCGCTAAGTTTTCTAACCCCGGATTTTCCAATCCCGACATCTGATATTTATACCGATTCAATGTATTATCATAAATCACGCACGGGACTTTATTCGTTGTATGCGAAGTTTTCGGCGCGCCTTTTTCGTCTAACAATTCTTCCGCATTGCCGTGGTCTGCGACCACCACTAACACCCCGCCAAGCTCATCCACTTTCGCCGCTAACCGTGCCAAACTAAGATCAATCGCCTCTATCGCTACAATTGTTGCCTCCATATTCGCTGTATGCCCGACCATATCTCCACCCGGATAATTAATCCGCACAAACTTAAAATCCGCCATCCGCGCCAAAACCGCATCCGTAATTTCCGCGCTTCTCATCCACGGTCGCGTCTCAAACGGTTCAGTATAAGATTCCACCTCAATAAACTCTTCGCCTTCCGCCCTGTCATAACTATTACCATTAAAATAATATGTAATATGCCCAAATTTCACTGTCTCCGAACATGCCAATTGCGAAACTCCGTGCGTACTCAAAAACCGATTCAAAGTTTCAGTAATTTCCGCCGGTTCCACCAACCGATGTTCCGGCACATGCGTGTCTGAATTATATTCCGTCATCCCGACAAAATACACATCATTCGGTGTATAATTTCCACGATCAAAATACGGAAAATCCCAATAAGTGAACGCCTGCGCAATCTCAATCGCTCGATCCGCCCGGAAATCAAAATAAATCAAAGCATCACCTTTTTTAATCTGCCCAACTGGTTGCTCATTCTCATCTACTACCACGAATGCCGGCAAATATTGATCCTGAACTTCAGGGTCGATTCGTCGCATCATATTTATTGCCTCAGTCGCTGTCGGGAAATAATATTTCGCTTCGCCTCTAACCATCATCTCCCAACCCCGTTTCACTACTTGCCAATCATTTTCATATCGATCCGCCACCGTTGTCATCCGTCCGCCACCCGAAGCAATTTTAATATCCGCATCAACAAATCTCGCGGCAAAATTTTCAAATCGCTCGATATATTTAGGTTCCGAACGAGGCGCCACATCCCGTCCGTCAAAAATCGCATGTACGCGCATCCGTCGCACACCTTCTTTGTAAGCCTGTTCAACCATTTGTTCAAGATGTGAAATATGACTGTGCACTCCACCATCCGAAAAGATTCCCGCAAAATGAAGCGTTCGCGGTCCCGTCTCTCCATTATAGCACACTTCGGAAGATTTGTCAACTACCCCCTTGTTTTCTATATTTCCTCCCTCTAAAACTCGTCGAATCGCATTTTGCCACGCTTCCGATCTAAAAACCGTCCCGTCATAAAAGGCCTTTTCGATACGCGCAATCCCCTGTTGAAAAGTCCGTCCAGCCCCCATAATATTATGCCCGACTTCAGAATTCCCCATTTGTCCATCAAGCAATCCTACCGCTTCACCCGAAGCTTCCAAAGCTTCGTGGAAATATCCCCGCGCCGCTCGCCCAAGCCACGGCGTTCGCGCCTTCGCTACTGCATTTCCATTCCCATCTGGAGCTAGCCCCACCCCATCGAGAATCGCTAAAACTATCGGCCCATCATACGATAATTTTTCCATAAGCTCATTATAACACTTTACAATAATTTCTTCAATTCATTTTTATAGGCTTCAACACCTGGCTGGTCGAATGGATTCACTCCGAATAGTTTCGCTGAAATCGCGCACGCTAATTCGAAAAAGTATATTAACTCCCCAAACCCTTTTTCGTCATACGACGGGACACCGATATTCAGCACGAAAATTCCGCCTTCTGTATGTGCCGTTCGTACCGCTGAAACAACTTTCGCATTTCGCTCATCAGTTGGATAGTCAATAATCGTCTCCCATAAATTTCGTCGTCCATCTTGCATAAATTGTCCAAGCGAATGCAGGTCTGTCGTGTATATCAAACTCGCTGGGAAAACCCCCTGTTTCTCTTTCCCTTCACTCTCGCCGAATAATTGCTTCAACCACTCGCTAAAATATCGTGTTGCCGGTTCAGCTGTCGCGAACACTTCCGTATCATAACCCTTTCGCCCCAGCTCATATCGCATCCAAGCATATTTTGTCGCCGGCTCAACCGTCGATTCGACCGCCTCTGCCGCTCCTTCAAGCAACTTATCAACATTAATTCCTGCTACTGCCATCGGCAAAAGCCCTACTGCCGACAAAACCGAATAACGCCCGCCAACATCATCCGGCACCACAAACCGCGTATAGCCCGCCGCGACTGCTTCATCGTGCAAAGCGCCTTTTTTTCGATCCGTAGTTGCATAGATCCGATTCATTGCCTCTTCTTCGCCATATTTTTCAATCAACTTTTTCTTAAATGCCTCAAACGCAATCGCTGGTTCGAGCGTTGTTCCGGATTTTGAAATCACGTTCACTGAAAAATCATGATCACCTACTTTTTCAAGCGCGTGATCGAGTTCTCGCTTTGACAGCGAATTGCCCGCATAAATAATCTTCGTTTCCGATTTTGGTCGAAGTGCTTCAATTATTGCTCGATGTCCAAGGTACGAACCACCGACGCCGATACAAACTAAATATTCACTTTCTTCTTGAATCTCCTTTGCCGCTTCCTTAATTCGTACGAACTCCCCCATATCAAACTTCCGTGGCAAAGTCAACCACCCCCCCATTTTATCTTGCGCAATTTCCTTTAAAATCCCCGCAGTTTTTTCTTCATCCACTTTTGGACTAAAGCTCACTGTTATCATATTTCCTCCAAGTTCCCCTAATTATACCATAAAAAGTTTTTTTCTGAAATTTCTAAAATTTCAGATATAGCAACCTTCGAAATTTGTGCTATAATGTTCATATTGGCCCGAGTGGCGGAATTGGTAGACGCGCTAGCTTCAGGTGCTAGTGATAGCAATATCGTACAGGTTCAAGTCCTGCCTCGGGCACCAAAATTTCGTTTTTATATTTTGCCCAACATTTTCAAAAATTCTGTCTCTGCAACCATTGCCACCCCCAACTTTTCTGCCTTATCGGTTTTGGACTTACCAGGTTTTTCGCCCACGATCAACGCTGTAGTATTCTTCGTCACCGTTGAAGTTACTGCCGCACCAAGCGCCCGTAACTTATCCTCCGCTTCTTCCCGTCCCATACTTTTCAAAGTCCCCGTCACGATATACGACTTTCCAGTTAATAGTAGTGTCGCTCCCGTCTCTTCCATAGGACAAACCCCCAACTCCCTTAATTCTGCTAATAATTTCTCATTATCCTCATCCGCAAACCACGCCAAAATCGCCTCCGCCACAATTTTACCAATATCCGGCACCGCCAAAAGTTCACTTTCCGTCGCATTCGCCAACTTTTCTAAACTCAAAAACTCCCGCACGAGCGAAACCGCCGTCTGCGCTCCCACGTGCCGAATTCCCAGCGCCGTAATAAACTTCGCCAATGGCGGATTTTTTGATTTCGAAATTGCCTCCACTAAATTTTTCGCCGATAACTCGCCAAATCTTTCCAATTTTGCCACGTCCTCGACTTTCAAACGATACAAATCCGCCAGCGATTTCACCATTCCCGCGTCAATTAGTGCCGCCACATTTTTCTCGCCCAACCCTTCGATGTTCAGCGCTGGTTTCGACGCATAATATTCTACTACTCGCTTCAAAATCTCGCCCGCACTTTCGCCTTTCACCCGATATACTACTTCCCCCGCCGGCCGTTCAAATTTAAGGTCCGGATATTGCTGTTTTAAGGCCTTTTCGTAATCAAATTTTTTCGACTTCTCCGAACGCAAAGTTAGCAGCACTTCCTTGACCTGCGGAATAATATCCCCCGCTTTGTAAATTATCACCGTATCGCCAATTCTAACGTCTAATCTCGCGATTTCGTCCGCATTGTGAAGCGACGCATGTCGCACCGTCGAACCCGCCACCACCACCGGATCCAAAATCGCCACCGGCGTCGCTGCCCCAGTCCGTCCAATCGAAATTACAATGTCTCGCACCACCGTCGTTGATTCTTCCGCCGGAAATTTAAATGCCACCGCCGCCCGCGGAGTTTTACCCACAATCCCGAGCTGATCATAGACCTCACGATTATTAATTTTAATCACCATCCCGTCCGTATTAAACGGCAGACCTTTCCGATAATCATCAAGTTTTGCAATATACTCAAACATTTTTTTCGTTTCAGAACTAGGGAACACGCGATCTTCGTTCGAAGTTTGAAATTGGTGCGCCCTTAGCCATTCATAAGCTTCCTTGTGTGTTTTCAAATTCGGCGTCACCAAATCATACGCAATAAATTTCAACGGTCGGCTCGCCGCCACTTTTGGGTCTAATTGTCGAATCGACCCCGCCGCCAAATTTCGCGGATTCGCAAACTCCGCCTCACCTTTTTCGCGTTGTTTCGCATTCAACTTTTCAAAATCGTCCTTAAAAATGACAATTTCTCCCCGCACTTCAACTTCTGAAAGGGTATTAGAAGCGCGCATACCTTTTGAGGACCATAAGCTTGGCCGAGCGCCCTTGAGCGTGTCCGAAAAAGATGTGTGCCCTTCAGGACCTGACAGTCTAAGTGGTATATTCTGAATCGTTTTCACATTTTGCGTGACATCTTCACCGACCATACCATCCCCGCGCGTCACCGCCTGTACAAAAATCCCGTCTTTATATTTCAGCGCACATGCTAGTCCATCCATTTTGATATCCGTAAAAAACTCCTCGATTTTTCCGCCCGGAATTAGCTTTTCATTCCGCGAAATCCAATCCTGAATTTCCCCTTCACTAAACACATCCGCCAGCGAAATCATTCTTCTTTCGTGGCGCACTTTTTCAAACTTATCCAAAGGTTTCCCCGCCACGCGTTGTGTCGGCGAGTCCGGTGTAATCAGTTCTGGAAATTTCGTTTCGAGTAAAGTTAATTCATGTTTCAACGAGTCCGCCGCCGCCTCGCTCATAATCGATTCATCTAAAACGTGGTAATGATAACGATATTCATTAATCAATTCGCGCAATTTCAAAATTCGCGCGTTAGCCTCACTTTTCTTCATAGTTCAACATCCATCGATAATACATATAAAGATAAGCCGTCGCATAAATCAGCGTAAAACAAGCCATTGTCGTCAAACAAATCGGCACAAACGGTATCTCCGCCGCCCATTCAAATGTTTTCATCCACAAATCAAACAAAATCAACGGCAACATCACGATCACCCAAACAATCACCAGCATAATCAACAACGCCACTAATCGCAAAATAAATTTTATTCTCCGCCCTATCATCAATTCCGATGCTGTCCGCAAAG
>CAVFNU010000025.1:0-2357 GCA_963624235.1 bacterium
TATATCGGCTTTGTCGGACCGAGCGGGGAAACGCCAAAGTATGTTATAATGGTTAAAATGTGGGGAGAGGGACAGAGTATCGGTAGTGGTGACGCGATGGATCTCTTTGACGACCTCTCCAATTACCTCATCGATTATCTAAAAATTAAACCAGGAGCATAAAGATAAAATGATGACAATCAGCGACGAAGTATTTCATGGGCTTTTATTAGCTCTTGCGGGCTTTCTCTTCTCGATGGCGTTGACGCCGTTTTACACGCATTTCGCCTACAAATATAAGTTCTGGAAAAAGCAGAAAACTACTACTGTTGACGGCAAAGATTTACCAGTGATGCGTAAACTTCACGCGCATAAATTCAAACATGTTTTTCCGACCATGGCCGGGTTGATTGGCGTGGTCGCGGTTACGGCGGTTACTTGGATTTTTAATCTTGATCGGGGGCAAACTTGGTTGCCTCTAGCCGGCTTTCTCGGTGGTGCACTGGTTGGGGTTATTGATGATGTGATTAATATTTTCGGCTCTGGTCGTGGCGCGGCTGGTCTGCGCGGCCCGACGAAGTTTTTCCTGATATCTGTTGTTGGCTTGACACTTGGCTGGTTCTTTACGGTAAAACTCGGCTGGACGACGATGTTAGTGCCGTTTTTGGGTGATTTCGAAGTTGGAGTTATCGGTATGACTTTAATTTTCGCCTTTGCCGTCGTTGCGACTTCGAACGCCGTTAACATCTCTGACGGCCTCGACGGCCTTTCTGGCGGCCTCGCAATGATGGCCTATGGTGCTTATGGCGTAATCGCCCTTTTTCAAGGCAATATCTTACTTTTCGGTTTTTGTCTCACAGTTGTCGGCTGGCTTCTCAGTTATATCTGGTTCAATGTTCCGCCCGCTCGGTTTATGATGGGCGACACTGGCTCTTTCGCGCTCGGTGCTGGTCTTGGTGTCGTTTCGATGATGACTAACTCATTTCTACTTTTACCAATTATCGGCCTGCCGTTCGTAATCGAAGCCGGTTCGAGCCTCTTACAGCTTTTCTGGAAAAAAGTTTTCGGGCACAAACTATTCATTTCCGCACCCATTCATCATCACCTCGAAGCTATCGGCTGGGGCGAAGCAAAAATTGTCATGCGTTTTTGGATTATTGCCGGAGTTTGTGCAATTGTCGGCGTTTTTCTCGCCGCTACCGGAGGTGCAATTTAAATGCCTACCATCCGTAAACATAAATCTGACTTAGTGATTTTGTTTGTTACGCTTGGCTTAATGGCACTGGGCCTTATTGTCATTTATGCTATCGGACCGATGCGCGCAAATGTTCTGAACAGTACTTACGGCTCAAACTATGATTCGAATTACTTTTTCTGGGGTCAACTTCGCTCGGTTGGACTTGCACTTTTGGCTTTTTTTGTGGCTTTTAAGTGGATTCCCTATAAATTCATCAAAAAAGTCGCTAAACCATTAATGATCGTTGCCATCGCACTTTCTGTTTTACTCTGGGTTCTTTCGCTCGTTCAATCTAGCCTCGTTAAATGCGAACTTGGCGAATGTCGTTGGTTTGATTTTGGTGTAGTTAGTTTTCAACCTGCCGAGCTTTTAAAACTCGCATTAGTGATTTATCTCGCTGATTTTCTCGCTCGCAAAAAAGAGGCAGGACAAATCGGTAATTTTAGAGAATTTTGGTTGCCACTTGCAATTGTCTGTGGCATTTCGCTTTTTCTCGTTGTCGTCGCTCAGGGCGACCTCGGCACTGGCGTCTCGCTAATCGCCATTGTCCTCGGTATGCTCCTTGTTTCGGGAGTCTCAACGCGCCAATATCTGATTTTATTAGCAATTATCCTAGTTGCTGGTGGTGCACTAGCACTCTCGGGACACCGCATGGAACGAGTTGACGCTTGGATTACGACTTTGACTGGCGGGGAAAGTTCCGATTCGACTTATCACGTAGATAACGCCATGCTCGCTATCGGTGTGGGTGGTTTTTTCGGTGTTGGTATTGGTAACTCCGTCCAAGCAACTGGTTATCTCCCCGAATCCATTAATGACTCTGTTTTCGCAATTATGGGCGAAACCTTCGGCTTTATCGGGCTTTTTGCGATTATCGCTGTTTTCGCCACACTTCTTCTCAGAATGTTAAAAGTCGCCGAACATACCCCTGATACCGAAAACCGTTTTATCGTTGTTGGCGTATTCTCTTGGATTCTCGCTCAGGTCGTGGTCAATATTATGGCTATGACCGGCTTGGTACCGGTGACCGGAATTACTCTTCCACTTCTCTCTTATGGCGGCACCAGCATGATCTTTATCGCTTTCGCTTTAGGCCTCGTTTTGCAACTTTCGTGTTATACTAGTAGAGAGGTATTAACTG
>CAVFNU010000026.1:0-5490 GCA_963624235.1 bacterium
AGTTAATATCGTGCGTTCTCCCGATTTCGAGTCGAGTAAAATTACCGAAGTTCCAGTTGTTTTTCGTTCCAAAAAGTTAATATAACTATCATCAACTCCTTCGCGCGATAAAACTTTGATAATCGCCATGCCAGCCGGATCGTGTGCGAGATTGCCCATAAAAATCGCTTCGTGCCCGTGTCTAGCAAAAGTAATCGCCGAATTCACACCTCCGCCACCGACCTCATAAGAAATTCGGTCAATATCAACTTTCGAACCAACCAAAACTTTACCAAAAATCGCTTCCCCGCCGATTTCGGTTGGCACGAGATCATCGTGATCGATCAAATAAAGATCTTGCAGGGCTGATCCTAGCGACAAAATTCGTGCCATTATAAAACCACTCCGTTTCGATCAATTTCCGCGACCAGCTCTTCGAATGCCGCCGCTGGATTTTCGGCTTGTGAAATCGCCCCACCGACATTAATTACATCGAGATCGGCGTGTGCTAAAGCTCGCACATTTGTCATATTTGCGCCACCATCCCAGCCAATTTCCACTTCCGGCTTCATATTTCGTACTAGCGGAATTTTCTCCATCTGCATTAAGTCCGCTGGATGCCCCTGCATTCCGAGTTGTCCCGCAAAAATCAAAACGTGGTCCACAAAATCAATGTAAGGTTTTACATTTCCCGGGAAAGTCGAGGGCAAAAGCGCAACGCCAGTTTTAATCCCTGCGTCTTTCAACGCTTGAAAAGATGGTAATAGATCCTCGCTCGCTTCAGCATGGAGAATACAAAGTGACGGGCTTAGCTTTAGAATCGTGTCTAATTGTTCCGAAGGTCTCGCCGCCATTAGATGTACATCTGCCTCCCAATTCTTCGGCCACCAAATATTCGTAATGTCGAGAGTCTGCGTCGGCGCAAAAATTCCGTCTGTGACATCGATTTGAACCCGACGCGTAAAAACATTAATTCGCTCAATCTGCGCTCGAAAATCTTGTTTATTATCGGTCAAAATTGCCGGTACGATCGAAACTTGCCTAATCATAATCCTCCCTTTCATCTAAACGATTAATTCGCCGCACTCGGCGTTCTAAACTTTCAAAATTCGTTTCTAAAAATGCAGTCACGATTTCTTGAATTTTTGCGTCATCTAAAAAATGTGCTGACAAACATAAGACATTCGCATCGTCGTGCTCACGCGCTAATTTCGCCGATTCGACCGAATCGCAATGCGCCGCTCGCACACCTTTGAAACGGTTAGCCTGCATCGTCATCCCGTGCGCCGAATCACAAATTAAGACTCCACGCGCCGCTCCTAATTCGTGTCGAACAGCTCGCGCGACCGTCACTGCTGGACCGTTAAAGTCATCGCCTTCATGATAACTATAAGCTCCGACATCGGTGACCTCAAAATCTTTAGTCGCTAAAAACTTTAACAATTCTTTCTTTCTTTCAAAACCGCGATAATCTGCTCCGACAAATATTTTCATCAATTTCCCTTCCCAAAATCAACCGCGAGTTCCACCAGCCGGTTTGAATATCCCCATTCATTGTCATACCAGGCTACAATTTTAACCATATTCCCGCCCACTACGTCGATTAACGGCAAGTCAACGATACAAGAATGCGGGTCGCCGATAAAGTCCGACGAAACTAACTCCTCATCCGTTACGTCAATAATTCCCTGATAATATGGTTCTCTGGCGGCCCTTTTGAACAAGTTCTGTAATTCTTCTTTTGTAACATCGCGTTTAACGATCGCCGTGATGTCAGACAATGAAACCACTGGCGTCGGAACACGCACCGACAACCCGTTAAACTTACCCTTCAGGCTCGGAATCGTTAACGCCGCGGCTTTCGACGCTCCGGTCGAAGTCGGCACGATGTTTTCTGCCGCTGAACGCGCTTCGCGTAAATCTTTGGCCGGTGCATCGAGAATTCTTTGCGAGCCAGTATAAGAATGTACTGTCGTCATCATCGCTTTTTCGATACCGATTTCATCTTCCAAAACTTTCATCACCGGCGCGATACAGTTCGTGGTACAAGACGCATTAGAAATAATCACGTCGCCGTCCTCGACTACGTCTTCGTTTACGCCTAGCACTACCGTTTTCGCACCTTCGCCCTTGGCTGGTGCCGAAATTACCACTTTTTTCGCACCTGCCTTGATGTGCGCCCGTGCGTCTTCCGGTTTAGTAAAAAATCCGGTCGATTCAATCACCACATCTACATCAAGCTCACCCCACGGCAATTTCGCCGGGTCTTTTTCCGCAAAAACGGGAATTTCACGTGTATTAACCACGATCGCGTTTTCTTTTGCGATCACTTTTTTATCATAAGTGCCATACGAAGAATCATGTTTTAGAAGATGTGCTAAAGTTTTCGCATCCGTAATATCATTAATCGCTACCACCTGCGTATCATGTCGCTCCAATAAAATCTTCAATGCGTTTCGTCCGATGCGTCCGAAGCCATTAATCGCTACTTTTACCATTCTTTACCTCCTAAAAAATCTACTTACGCTTATTATAGCATAAGTAGATTAAAATTGTAATCCAATTTTTATCGAGCAAAATGTGCAAATGCACGGTTCGCTTCGGCCATACGGTGACAATCTTCTTTCTTCTTGAAAGCTGCACCCTGTTCGTTGTAAGCATCAACGATCTCGAGTTCGAGCCGTTTCGCATATGGCATCCCACTGCGCGCTCGAGCAGATTGCACTAGCCACGAAAATGCAAAATGCAATTGTCGGTGTCCCGAAATCGGGAATGGGATTTGGTAGTTCGCACCACCAACCCGGCGACTCTTCACCTCAAAATCCGGCGAAATGTTCGCAATTGCTTTTTCTAAAACTTCGACTGGATTCTCCGAATCCAATTTTTTCGCCGCACCCTCAATCGCAGCATAAACCGCACGCTCCGCAACTTGTTTCTTTCCATCTAACATTGACTTATTAATTAATCTTTGGACCAGAACCGACTGATATTTCCGATCCGGGCTAACTTTTCGAATTAAGGATTTAGTAGTTTTTCTCGGCATTTACTTATCCTCCTTCTTCGCCCCATATTTTGAACGACCTTGTTTCCGACCTTGAACGCCTTGGAGATCCAAAGCTCCGCGTACGATATGATAACGCACACCTGGCAAATCCGGCACACGTCCGCCACGCACTAGCACGACCGCGTGTTCCTGTAAATTATGACCTTCGCCCCCGATATAAGCCCAAACTTCCTGGCCGTTGGTCAGGCGCACACGCGCGACCTTCCGCATCGCCGAGTTCGGCTTCTTCGGAGTTTTAGTCGTCACTTTAACACAAACCCCACGCTTTAAAGGCGCTGCTTTCTCATAGCGTTTGGTTTTTAGCGTATTCACGATCGAACCAAGCGCCGGAGATTTCGACTTTTTCGCCGCTTTTTTGCGCGGCTTTCGAATCAACTGATTGATAGTTGGCATCTAATTCCTCTTCTCTATTATTATTTAATGATACGCTATAATTAGCGCCTGAGCGTTAAAATCGCTCATAAAAACACCATATCTAGTGTCTATTTGTCAGCCCGCTTACAGCAATTCGCGAACCAACTGAAACTCTTGCCCCCTATTATATCACACTTAACCTAAAAAGTCCACCCCTTATTTTTCATTCTCTTTCGCTAGAAATTCCAGCGTTTTTTCGATAATCATCCGATTCTTAATATCCATCTTCACATTCGGATTCTTCAAACTTTTCAATGCCTCCGCAGAATTCTTGTAAACGTTTTTGAGCTCCGCAATTTTCGCTGCAACTTCTTCGTCAGCAACCTTGATTTTTTCTTCCACTGCTAAAGTCTGTAAAACCAGCGATGCTTTCACGCGCGTTTCAGCGAGCTCGCGCGCTTCTTTTTCCCATTCTTTTAAATCCTTGCCGTTAGCTTTCAAGAAATCTTCAGAGCTCATTCCTCTCGAAGCGGCATTGCGCGAAATATCTTCACGAATCGCTTTCATTTGGTCTTCAATCAGAATTTTCGGCGCCGATACAGTCGATTTTTTCACCAACGCTTTCACTAATTCGTCCTTAAAGCTTTCCATCGCACGATATTCATTTTGCGTTTGTAAATTTTTCTCGATATCTTTTTTCAACTCATCCAAAGTCTTAAATGGACCGCATTTTTTCGCCATTTCATCGTCGATCTTCGCTTTCGTAATCTCATTCACCTGCTTTAATAAAACTTCGAACACTACTTTCGCGCCGGCCAAATCTTTTACACCATAATCTTTCGGGAATGTCAACTTAAGATCGAACTTATCGCCGACTTTATGTCCGACAACTCCATCCTCAAAGCCTGGAATGAAAGTTTCTGAGCCTAAAACTAGCTTATAATCCTTCGCCGAACCACCATCAAAAACCACATCGTCTTTTTTGCCAACAAAATCGATTATCACCTCATCATCGAGTTTCGCTTCTCGCTTCACGACTTTTTTCTCGGCAAAAGAATTCGCGAGATTATTTAAAACCTCATCAACGTCTTTCTTTGTCACCTTTACTACCGGTTTCTTCACGTTCAGTTGTTTGTAATCGCCGAGCTTGATTTCTGGAATAATATCCGCCGTCGCAACATATTCCGCCGATTCATTCGGCACATATTTCGTCACATTCACATTTGGCACTACTAGTGGCGATTTCGATTCTTTTTGGAACGCTTCAATCACTGTAGTTCGCACCGCGATATCGATCGCTTGGGCATTAATATCGTTTTCTGGAATAAATTTTTCAGCGACTTTTGTCGGTACTTTCCCTTTGCGAAAACCTTCAACTTTCACTTCCTTCGCGAGGCGCTCGATCGCTTTTTCGCGCGCTATCTTTAAATCCTCCGCGTCCAAAGTTACGGTAATTTCCACCCGAGAATCAGATATTTTTTTGACTTTAGTTTTCATTCACAACTCCTATTTTCTATATTATAGCATAATTTCTGGTTGATTTACAGAGCGAAAATGCGTCAATGTAAAACGAGAATTCGCCCCGAGTTTCACATCCGGGTTCAAAATCCCGTTAGCGTCGAAAAGTTGCTTGATTTCTGTATATAATGCTTTTTCCGGCTCCGGCATTTCTCCATTCGTCACCACCGCTTTTAAGCGCCCTTCCGGCGTTCCGCCCGCCAGTTTTCCGCCTTGACGAGAAATCACATAAGCACCCGCGCGCAGAAAAGTTGTCGCTTTTTTTCGGTAATCTTCGGCTTCAAGATTAAATTTCGGCCGTAAATTATAAATTCCGGTCGCATACGAGCCATAAAGTGCTAAATCAAGTTCCAATTTCTCCGCCAGAACTTTCAAATCTTGTAAGAATCCAGCGATATTATAATCTGGCAGGTAAAAATCCGTTAAAATCGGCACGCGCTCACCATTTTTCACATAGCTCAAATAATTCGTCAACGAATTTTCGAACTCATCTAAAGTCGTTCGCGTCTCGGGCGATTCAAAGGTGAACTTCGCAGTCCGCGGCGCCTTCTCTTTTAACGCTAGCACTTTTTTCA
>CAVFNU010000027.1:0-2729 GCA_963624235.1 bacterium
CTGTTTAGCGCGATGGTTATATGCTAAACTAGAATATAAATTCATATTTTTTTTCGCAGTTTTAGAAGGGGCTTTCTTGCTTTTCTTCGAATTTTTTGGCTTGTTCGATTTGAATGGCAAAATCACCTCTGATTTCTTTTTAGCCATATGTATATTATACACCAAACTAAATAAAAATCCTAAAGTTTTTTTATGTGTTATTATATTAATATGCGAAAGTTTAAGTTTCGGTCGGTTGTGGCCTTGGCGAACGTGAAGTTGTCGGTGAAAACGGCAGCGATTGTTTTAGCATCATCGACTTTAGCATCGGCGTTACTCGGACTATTTCGCGATCGACTCTTGAATTCTTACTATCTCGGGACTTATCCGACGGGGATTGATGCCTATACGGCAGCATTTACAGTGCCGGATTTCATGTTTTTCATTTTGACCTCCGGGGCTTTATCGGTTTCATTTATTCCAGTTTTTAATCAACGCCTTGCGACCGGCAATAAAAAATCAGCGTGGGAACTTTCGTCATCGCTTTTGAATTTATTAGCAATTTTAACCTTAATCGCGTCGGTTTTAATTATGATTTTTGCCGATCCGCTAATTCGTTATGTAGTTTCGCCAGGGCTCGATGAATCGGGGATGATTTTAGCGATTAATATGACTCGTGTGATCGCGATTAATCCATTTCTGTTCTCAATCGCGACAGTCTTGACTTCAATCCAACAGGCCGTTGGGCGGTTCGTCTTTTATTCGCTTGCGCCGGTGATTTATAATATCGGAATTATTATCGGAATCACTTGTTTTACTAATGGAATTAACCTATTTGGCGTACAAATTTTCGAAGGCGGAATTATGGGCGTCGCAATCGGAGTTATTCTCGGTGCTACAATGCAGCTAATCGTTTCGTTGATTGGGTTGTTCGGGCTGGGCATGGATTATGATTTTAGGATCAAGTGGCGTAATCAAGGTTTTCGTTCGATTTTGAAACTTTTACCGGCGCGCTCGCTCGACCAGGGAATTGATTACGTTAACGGAATTGTGAACACGAATTTATCTTCACGAATGGGCGCGGGAGCAGTGCGTTCGTTCAACCAGGCTTCAAGCTTGCATCAAATGCCGGTAAACTTAATCGGCGTGGCGATTTCGACTGCGTTCTTCCCGAAATTGACTGAGGAGCTCGGTACAGGTGATAAAAAAGAATTTTACCATACCTTCCGACAAGCGCTAAGGATGATTATTTGGATTTCACTGCCAGTAGCAATCATCGCTTTCTTTACGCGAGGTTATGTGACGAGTTTTATTTCCAATATCGGAAATAATGATAGCAACGGAACTATCGCGTCAGTGCTTGGTATGCTCTGTCTCGCAATTTTCGCACGCAGCGTTTTTCATATCGCTTCGCGTGGATTTTATGCTTTTCAAGATACCAAGACGCCGTTTTACGTTTCAATTTTAGCAATTGGACTGACGATCGGACTTTCGATTTGGTTCTTTATGCTCGGATTGGGCGTTGATGGGCTTGGCTTATCGCAATCTATCGGCGCGATCATCGAAGTAGTAATATTGTTGTCAATTTTACAACATCGATCGGGAAGAGCTCTTTTGAACAAAGATTTCTGGCGAGCGATGGTACGCATGGCTCTTGCTAGTGCAGTTGCTGGATGCGTAGCGTTTTCAATGACAAAATTTATACCACTAATGGCAACCGATTCGTCGCTTGTGATTACCATTCCGAAATTCTTACTGATTTCCGCAGTTTCTCTCGGCGCATATTTAATAGCGAGTTATTTACTGGACCTAAGAGAAACTAAGCCGATCTTCAGATACATCAAGAAAATTCTCTTTAGAAACATAAAATAGTGTTATAATTAATCTATGAAAGTTAAACGCGAGGATATTTTGCATTTGGCAAGCTTGTCGAATTTTTCGGTTTCGGACGCGGAGGCAGAAAGCTTGGAACGCGACCTAAGTGATATTATTAAATATATTTCTCAACTTGACGAATTAGAAACGGAAAACGTAGAGCCGACTTATCAAGTTTTTGAAATGGAAAATGTGTGGCGATCGGACGAGATTCTAGAACAAGACGCGACACGCGAAGAATTACTCGCATTGACAGTCGAAGAAAAAGATCATCAAATTAAAGTTCCGAAGGTATTATAATGAAAATCGCAAATAAAGAAGTTTCGGCTGAAAGCTTAGTCAAAGGGGCGCTAGAAAAGGCGAAAAAGTTTGAAGATTATCATATTTTTACGTTTTTAAATACTGAGAAAGCGTTAGAAAAGGCACGCGAGATCGACCGACGCATTGCGAACGGGGAAGAAGTAGGGAAGCTCGCGGGCGTGCCGTATGCTTTAAAGGACAATTTTCTCTCGCCAGAGGGCGAGACTACTGCTTCGGCACATATTTTGGAAGGATTTACTTCGCCGATAACTGCGACGACGGTGGAACGGCTCGAAGCCGAAGGCGCGATTATGATTGGACGGACGAATATGGATGCGTTTGCACACGGTTCTTCGACTGAAAGTTCGTATTTTGGTCCGACTTTGAACGCTTATGATCGCGAACGTGTAGCGGGCGGGTCGTCTGGCGGATCGGCAGTAGCAGTGGCGCTCGACATCGTGGAGTTTGCGACCGGAACGGATACGGGCGGCTCGATTCGGCAACCGGCTTCATTTAATGGCGTTTACGGACTAAAGCCGACTTATGGTTGCAATTCGCGCTATGGAGTTGTGGCA
>CAVFNU010000028.1:0-2369 GCA_963624235.1 bacterium
TCGTTCGTGACAAAAAATATCTCGGCGAAGCCACCGTTTCCTCTGTTCAGAAGGAAAAAATCGATGTCAAAGAACTCACAGCTGGCGAAACTGGCGGTCTCGCCCTCAAAACCGAGCATAAACTCGATCTCCAAATCGGCGATCGTCTCCAATTCTTCACCCGCGAAGCTAAAGCTAAAAAACTCTAACCAGTAACTTTTTGTGTTATAATAAACATATGAATTTTGACGAAAAGTTTTTACAAGAAATGGGGCTTTCGGCGATGCCGGAAGATGAGAAACAAAAATTTTTAGATTACATTCAGGAAGAGCTCGAGGTTCGCATTGGCGAGCGAATTTCTCGCGGCTTAACAGAGGTCCAACTCAACGAATTTGATCTTATTACTGACCCCACAGAAGTCACGAAGTGGCTTGAAACCAATCGTCCGGATTACCGTGCGATCGTTACCCGCACTATTGATGAAATGAAAGCTGAAATTCGCGCCAATCGCGCGAAACTCGTCGGTGCTTAGGAAACTAATGAACCGGAAGCCAGGGAAGCAAGGCTAAATCTGCTTGCTTAGAGCAAGCCCAAGAAAAATTCCCAGAGCTTAATTCCGGTATCCGTTCACAAAACTTTTCGTATCCATCGCTTTGCGTCCCTCGGGCTGCAATCTGTCAATCATCAAATTTTGCCCATCAGCACACGGCAAAGAAAGCACCGCCGTCTCCCCCACCTTCGCTATATGCGCCTCCAAAATGATGCAAAAAATGCCAAAAAACGCATATTTCGCTTTCGGAAAGCCAGAAAAAGCCACAATTTTACGCAAAGTTTTCTCCGCCGTATCTGTTTCCGGCGTTAAAAGCGACATTGTCTTGTCCAATTTCCCACAAAAAGTCGCGCGCGTTTCATCTTGCGGCGTGGGCTTCGGTAAATCGAGAAGATGTTTCACCACCCACTCCGCCCCTGTTTCCGCGAGAACCGTATAAATCGCACTTTTCTCTGGAATCAATCCCGAAATCAGCTCCGACTCTGTTTTCTGTGCAATTTCCGCTCCTGTAAAAGTCGTCTGAAAATAAATCAGCCCCGCATCCATCGCCTTCGCGAGTTTCATTACCGACACTGAAAAATCCGTCGCCCCGTCTAAAATCGCACTCTCGATCGGCGACGCCCCCCGATATTCCGGCAACAGGGAAGGGTGAATATTTAAAATTCCCTCCGGCTCAAAAACCTCCAAAACCGAACTGGGAATTAGCACACCGAACGACGCTAGCACCCCTATCGCCGCCGGATTTTCGTGTTTTAATTCTACCGCCCGGGCCAAATCTTCTCGCGTTCGCGCATGAAAAATCACTTGGCACTCTCGCTCTAAGACTGCTAATGCTTTTTCCGCCAGAAATCCATTCCCAAAGAAAATTACCTCTGTCATTCCTCTCCCCACAACTCCGTATTCTCCCGAATTTCGCTCTCAAAATCCACTGGCTGAAGCTCTCCCTTGTCGTCCATCCGGTAAAACGCATCCTTCTCATTTTTAATATGGTCAATAAACAAAATCCCGTTCAAATGGTCGATTTCGTGTAGCAATGTTCGCGCCAGCTCCCCTGTCGCCTTGATTCGCACCTCTGTTCCGTCTTCAAGTTTCGCCTTCACTTTCACCTTCATCGCACGCGGCACTTTCCCATAAATCGCCGGCACCGACAAACACCCCTCGAAATCCCGCACAGTTTTCCCATCCGTCCGAATCACTTCCGGATTAATCAGCGCCGTAAAAGTCGCTTTTTTCTTGTCCTCCATATCGTCGCGAATAATAATAATCCGCTTATTCACCCCAATCTGAGGCGCCGCCATCGCTGCCGACAGCTCAAACGGATGTTCTTTCTCCCAGTCCAGCGACAATTTCCGCATGTCCGCAATCACCCCTAAAATCTCCTCGTCAATGACGCGGACTTTCTCAGACACTTCCCTTAGTCTCGGGTCAGGGGTGGTAATAATTTTCATACATTAATTATATCACAAAATTCCCTTAAAAAACAGCTAGGCGAGCGCTCTGATATTAAAACCCATATCGAAGACAAATATTACAACAGCCCTGGCGGGTCTAGTGTCACCTTAAAATTTTTATCCAACCCTTCACAAGCTCTCAATAACTTCGCTCGCGACCGCGACCGTACGATAATTTGCCAAGTAAATCCTCGCGCCGTTCGCTCGTGAAAGGCCGGCTGGGGCGGGGAAACAGTTAAATCGGCATCAGCAGACAATTCTCGCGCCGTTGTTCGCACTTTTTTTAGCACTACCGCCTCTGTTTTCATGGTAATTTCAAGCTTCATCACGAACCGAAACGGCGGAAAACCAGCTTTTTGTCGTCGTTTAATTAAATACTGATAAAACCC
>CAVFNU010000029.1:0-3262 GCA_963624235.1 bacterium
GTCCTATCCGCGGCCGCATTCTCGCTAAATATTCTGACATCGTCATCATCACCGAAGATGATTCTCGCGATGAGGATCCTGAAAAAATCGCCGCCGCATTTATCGAAGGCGCTAAAAAAGAAGGCAAAACTCTCGGAAAAGATTTATTCAAAGAATTAAATCGCAAAAAAGCCATCGAACTAGCTCTTACTACCGCTAAAAAAGGCGATCTAGTTTTAATTCTCGGCAAAGGTCATGAAAAAACTATTCTTCGTGCCGACGGTCCGCATGATTTTGAAGATATTAAAGTTACAAGAAAAATTCTAAAACAAATGCTCAAAAAATAATTTAATAAGTCTTATTTTTGGACTTCATTCGGATTATATTCGGCAATTCCATCAATAATCTTTTCATTTTCAATTCCAAGTCCATGCGCAATTGTCGCCGCACAAGCCATATATGACACTGCTGTTTCTCCCGGAACAAATGTCGCTACAGTCATCACCTCCGAATCCACAGAAATCGTCGCCTCAGTCCCGCCCGTGTAAAGTTTCGAATTCAATACTTTTACGTCCGAACTACTCTGCCCGAAAGTGAGTGTCTTTTTTGTACCTTTAAAATCAGAAAAAGTATTATAATTCAAATCATCATAATTCAAAACCACAATTTCCGGTTTCATATCAAACAAAGTTTTTTCATTTTCGAGGTATTCTTCCGGTTCCATATCTTTTAGTCCAGCCGTCACAAAATTCGTCATCGCCGCCACCGTTACCGGTAAATCATAAAATACATTGTCGCGTAATCCATCTGCCGGCACTGTCACTACCACATAATTCGCCCCCGCCTTCCACGCGTCTGACAAAAATTTATGAAGCATCACCATCTTAAATGGTTGCTCACTTGCAAGTACCGCAACCTGTTCACCTGTCGCTTTCAAAATTTCGTGGATATAATGCGCTACTGTTGTCTTCCCCGTCGTTCCAGTAATCGCGATTAATTTCATATCCTTCATCGGATTACCATAATAAGACTTTAAAACCTTCGCCTTTAGTTTTTGCGAACGAGATTTTAACCCACCATTTTTATTTTTTGTTCGATTAGACTCTTCTCGCTTCACCATAATATTTTTATTATACCACGCTTTCTTTACTCTAGCAATTTACAAACTAAACCAACAATCAGTCCCTTTTCTTTCGGTTCACTTTCGGCGATCAAAAGCGCAATCGCCGTCAGCGCCCGGTCGCTAATTTTCGTCTCGCCTTTTTCAGTCAAATTAAAATCATTCAACGTTAAGAATAAAATAAATAAAAATGCCCCAATTCTCTTATTTCCATCATAAAACGGATGGTCTTTAATCACAAAATAAAGCAGATTCGCCGCCTTTTCCGGTACACTCGGATATAATTCTCGCCCGTCAAAACTTTGAAAAATCGCCGTAAGACTTCCATTGAACATATTTCCACGTTTTTTTCCAAATAATTCATTCCCTGCAACACTTTGTTTTAATTGCTCAACTGCTCGTTCGCACATCTCGACAGTCAGTTCTTTCTGGGCATGCTTTTTGTTCAAAAATCGGAGATCAATATGCCCGTCGTCGTATTCCTGCAGAGTTTTAAAACTTCCCGCGTATTTTGAAATTACTTCTAGTACTCCGTTAGCTTCGCCTGCGTCCAGCATTTTTGTCGTTGTCAGCCGCCGCACCAGTGCCATCATCTCCTCGACCTCGCGCAATCTTTTTGTATCTTTTTGGGCTTGCAGATTTTCAAGCCGTCGCTCATTAACTGACACTCCGTCCACCGCATATTGTTTCAATACTGAAGTCGCCCAAATCCGAAACTGCGTCGCTTTTTTCGAACTCACCCGATACCCGACCGAAATAATCATATCAAGATTATAAGCTTTCACCTTACGTTCAATCTTCCGTTTACCCTCCATCTGTACCTGGGTTATTTCTTTCCACGTCGGTTTTTGAACTCGTGCATTTTTTGCACTAGTTCGATTTCCCCCTGTTAAATCTTTATCAACAGTCGGATTTTCGATTAGTTCTCCATCTTTATAAATATTTCTAATGTGCCGCCCAATCACAGTCCTATCTACTCCGAACACTTCAGCCATCTGCGCCTGCGTCGCCCACAAAGTTTCCGCATCAATATCTACATTAAAAACCACCTCCCCCTTCAGCCCCTCATAAATTTCAATCCGTTTTTCTTCTTCCATTTGGCCGACCTCCGTTTTTCATATTATAACACAAAAATATCCCCGTTCAGGGATATAACTCGCAGGAATGTGGCGGAAGCGAGAGGATTCGCATCGAGCGTCAGCGAGATCCGATATCCTGCTTTTTGAGCATTCCGCAGGAATGTGGCGGAAGCGAGAGGATTCGAACCTCCGAGACTGTTGCCAGCCCACACGATTTCGAGTCGTGCGCCTTCAACCACTCGGCCACGCTTCCACCTTTTATTCTATCACATTTCTACTTTATTTTCAATCTCATCAAATTTCATGGTATGCCCGACAGGATTCGAACCTACGACCTTTTGCTCCGCAAGCAAACGCTCTATCCAGCTGAGCTACGGGCACACGTGTGGATGTTTCGAAAAATCTCACATCCACCTAGAAATTAAATGAGCATTACCCGAAGGCAACATTTTTATTATACCATATTTTTTAGAAGAATGGTAAAATATCAGTTATCAGCAACGATCAGTATTTCTAATTGGCATTCTCTAGTTCAACATTAGTAAATTACTTCGTCTGCGTCTCGCCCCAAGTAATAACATTGCCACTTACTGTTCCAACGCAATAATATAATATTGTCGGATCGTCATATAAACGATATTCCAAATAAGCCTTAGTCATCGTTGTATTGGGACCTATGTTGCGTTCTTGAAATATTTCTACTGTAGCGCTTGCAAATTTTATTTCTGTTCTTAAGTGATTATTGGCAGTGTATTGTTTATAAAAATACCATGAATGATAATTATAATTTGTAAACACTGAAGTGTTATTAAAATAATTTTTAATATAAGTTCCATAATCACCAGGGTTAGTTCCGGCATAGACTTTCTTGATTCCGAGTTTGTTAACCGTTTCCTCGAGATACTGATTTCTATTTAAATAGCTACATCCCCAACTATAAGCATCGCTATCATTATCATAATCTTTTGAACAAGTATATTCTTCAATCCCATCATACATGCCATTATATAATTTTATAAACGCCGTTTTTTCTTCTTCGCCTTCTTCTTGGTCAAAAACTAGCACATCTGCATACCATTTATAT
>CAVFNU010000030.1:0-2103 GCA_963624235.1 bacterium
GTGCCAACCCAACCGATTTTTCAATATCGAATTTTAGCATATCAACATCGAATCTCCGTAACTTAAGAAATTATATTTTTCAGCGACCGCGTGCTCGTAAGCATGTTTTAAATTTTCCCAGCCCGCGAACGCACTCGCCAGCATCAAAACTGTCGACTTTGGCGCATGATAATTCGTAATCAATGCGTCCACAATCTTAAATTCAAATCCCGGATAAATAAAAATGTCGTCTTCGCCCTCGGTCTTTCCAGTTCGCGCATAATATTCTAACGTCCGTGCCACGGTCGTGCCGAGTGCCACCACGCGTTGAGCATTTTTAATTGCGCTTAAAGTCTCCGCCGGAATCGAAAACCACTCCGAATGCATTTTATGCCCTTCTACTTCCTCGGTCCGAATCGGCAGAAACGTCCCCAGTCCGACATGCAGGGTTAAATAACAAATCTGCACACCTTTTTTCTTTAGTCGCTCGAGTAAATCATCAGTCATATTCAGCGACGCTGTCGGCGCTGCCGCCGAACCCATATTTTTCGCCCAGACAGTTTGATAACGCTTTTTGTCATCATCGGTCGCATCGCGATGCAGATATGGTGGCAATGGCACCGTGCCATATTTTTCCGCAAGTTCCGAGAGTTCGACCGCGCTTTCAACTTCCGCAATTCCGCCTTCTAAAACTTTCACAATTTTGATTTCTGCATCCGCGATTGTTAAGGTATCTCCGTCGTGTAATTTCCCGCGATACATCACGCGTTGCGGTTCGTCACCATGTTTTTCCAATACCACCAGCTCGCGTTTGCGCCCGTCCGGCAATTCGCAAAATAGTCGCGACTGCATCACGCGGGTGTCATTTAATATTAACACATCTCCCGCATGTAAAAACTGATCCAAATCGCGATACCATGAATCTTGAAGCTCGCCGGTCTTGCGATTTAGAACCAGCAACCGACTCGTTCCCCGTTCCTTCGGCGGAAATTTTGCAATCCGCTCTTCTGGCAAATCATAATTAAAATCAGATACTAGCATTTTTCAAATCCCTTTCTATTTGTTTCTGATATCGTTCTTCTTCCGAAAAAATACAACCACAATATTTTTGCATATACATCCCCGCTTCGCGTGCTTTTTGTTGCCCATCGCGAAACCCTACCCGAAAATCACGATACAAAAACTCCACGCCGTATTCCTCCGCCAGCATTTCTGCCACCCGTTTCAATTCTTCGTGCTTTTGATATGGTGAAACCAATAAAGTTGTCGTAAAAGCATCGAACCTATGCTCGGCGGCATATCGTGCCGTTTTCGCGAGCCGTTTCGGATAACAATAATTCACGCATCGGTTTCTAATGTCGCCCACCACATTTTTACAAAATTCGTCCAATCCATATTCTTCCATAAAAATCGCTTTCGCGCCGACAGCCTTAACGTACTCCCTTAAACAATCCCGCCGATTTTTATATTCGATATACGGATGAATATTTGGATTATACCAAAAAATCGTCGGCTCGATCCCCTCTGCACGCAAACTTTCGATACAATAAACACTACACGGCGCACAACAAGTATGCATTAATAACTTCATCATTACATTATATCATAGAGTTGACAAACTAGGCTAAATATTCCCAGACCGAGCCGACGGGAGTGTCTTTAACGCCAATCCCCCGCTCAGTAAGCAGCTCGCGCAAACGGTCCGACTCCGACCAATCTTTACGCCCTCGCGCAGTTTCGCGTTCAAAAATCATTCGCCGAGTTTCATCATCGATATCGGGGGTGTCCTCAATTAACTTCAATCCGAACAATTCATCGACTTTTTGCCAATCGGCAAAGTCAAGCTCGGACTCATCAATCATTGCGAATGCTTCTGGCGAATTCAAATTATTATTCACCGCGACGAGGATTTTTTCAAAAACGCCACTACCCGATGAAGTAACGCTTTGTTCTTTATCGGATGTTGCATTATTTTCGTGTTTTTCACTCGGCTCATTTCTAGACGAAACATCCTGTTGGTAGTATTCCGCAATCCGATTCCGCCAATGCAACCTTCTCGTTTTAGCCGCCGTGAGCGAATCAAAAGTAAAATTCCGTTCTCCGCGATAATGCCCCGACAAAACC
>CAVFNU010000031.1:0-2509 GCA_963624235.1 bacterium
GAAAAAGGGCGGTGATAAGAATGAGAACGAGATAAATAAAAATGACGGTGGCTTGACTGAGGACATTGAGCATTAATGAGTTCAAGCCGTTGCCAATAGCACCGCCAAATTGCCAGATAGCGGCGATGCCAGAAATCCAAAGCACCATTAAAAGACTCGCGATGTAGACCGGAACGGCGACACGATTGTCGTCGGCACGGAAGATTTTTTCGGCGATGTAGACGAGAAGAGGCGGAATCGAAAAAGTCCCGAGGCCGAGACCTTGAAGGAAAAATTCGTGAATGGATTTAAGAATTGTGCCGCCTTGTCCGAACCAAGTAATAACAAAGAAAAGTGCAAGAGCGATCAAAAGAACAGCGAAAATTTGACGCCAAAAACCGCCTGGAAGTTCGTGCTGGACAGGAGCCTCTTTTTTGGTCCGTTTTGTGGTTTTTCGTGTTGATTTGCGCTTTTTTGTAGCCATAAGCTTATTATAGCACACTTTAAGAAAAAACGCAAGCGGTTTAAGGTGGGGTTTACGTTTTTTGTGTTTCGTGGTAAAATTTAGAGTAGTTGGGATGTCGCCAAGTGGTAAGGCAGCGGGTTTTGGTCCCGTCATTCGCAGGTTCGATCCCTGCCATCCCAGCCAGTTTTATTTTGCGCCTCCAGAAGGCGTTTTTTAGTTCGCTGGGGATCGGACCTTCGATGCGATCCCTGCCATCCCAGCCAGTTTTGCCTAATGCCTCCAGAGGGCGTTTTTTAACGTTTCATCCTTCTCCGATTTCGATCGAGGTGCCGGGGGTGAGAGAGGTGAGTTGGATGCCGAGCGGATCACAAGCGAATTTTAACCAACTAGTGTTAAAGGTATTGCCGAGTTTTGAGAGTACGGCATCATGAACCGGGATGACGATTTCGGGGCGGACTTTTTTGGCATAATTAATCGAATCGGAAGATTTACACCAGGGGGCGGAAATCGGGACACAGAGAACTTTCGGATGTTCAAGCGGGGGGATGTCGAAGGAATCGCCGGGATTAGCAAATAAATTGTCGACGACGACGCCGAGATTATCGCAGAGGATTTGGTCTTCAATAATTTTGGCGTGGGACTTACCGAAAAAAGCGAGGCGAAAACCACCGACTTCGCGAGTTTCGCCAGGGTGAACTAAAATCGAGCCACTAATGAGTGGTGTAGTGTCAGGAGTGGTGAAAACAGGGGCGGTGGGGTTAGCCGCGAGAATACGATTGATGACTTCGGGCTGGCAATGGTCGTTATGTTTATGAGTGATAACAATCGCTACGACGCGTTCGAAAGCGGGTAATTTATTAGTGAATTCGACTGGGTCAATAAGCAATAAATCGTGATTCTTTTCGAGAATGAGACCCGAATGTTCTAATTTAGTGATCTTCATAGGTTCATTATAACACGTTTTCGAAAAGTTTTTTGAACAGGGGCCAGGCTTGACTTTTAAGCCTTAGCGTGATATAATTGAAAAAGGAGGGGGTGTACCTTAAAAGTCAGGCAAGTCTCAAAAATTTTGAACTGCTAGCTCGATTATTGATATCTGGGGCTATTAATGTTCGGTCTTGTTGGTATTCGGCTTATGAAAAGAAGTGATTGAAATGAACGTAAAAGTGAAGACGATGCTAGCCTTCGACATCGATCATACTTTGACTCCGTCGAAAGAGCCGGTGCCGAAGGAGATCGCAAAATTGCTAGCGTGTGCATTAGAGAATTTCGAGATTTGTATAATCTCGGGGAGGAGCTTTAACTCGTTTCTAAGTCAGGTGATTAGTCGCCTGCCGATCAAAGACGCAGAGCTTTTCCGGCATCTACATTGTTTGCCAGCCCAGGGAACTCAATACTATCGCTTTGAGGAGGGCTGGGAAGAAGTTTATGCTTACTTTCTGAATGACGATGAAATCTCAAAAATTTTTTGCATTGCGGAAGAGGCAGCGCGAAAACTCGGATTTTGGAGAGAGGAAAATCGCGAAAATGGCGATACGATTCTCGACAATCGTGGGTCACAAATCACTTTTGCAGCGATTGATACGGGCTCATCGAATGAGGAAAAGCGCAATTGGGATCCAGATCACAAAAAGCGCAAGATGATGGTCGAGGAACTGAAGAGATTGGCGCCGGAATTTGAATATAAAATCGGCGGAACAACTTCGATCGACATCACACGTCCAGGGATGGATAAGGGGTTTGGCATGCGAACTTTGCTTGAAAATCTTGGTATCGACAAATCCGAGGTGCTTTATTTCGGTGATATGACGCAGCCTGGTGGTAATGACTTCCCAATTGTCCAGATGGGGATTGACACTATTACGGTTGATGAATACACTGATACTATCCTTGTGTTGAAGGGGGTTCTAGGAGTCCTAGGATTTTTAGGAGCCTAGAGATTGAGAGTTTTAGCCTGACATTTAACCGCTCGGATAAGTTTCGGGCGGTTTTTCTAGGGGATTTTTATTTTGAAGTTAGTTTTCTGGAATTTCAGAGGTGTTTCTGTGGTAAAATGAAGATATG
>CAVFNU010000032.1:0-10095 GCA_963624235.1 bacterium
TTCCGACGTTGTTTCCATTCCAGTTTTCACCGCCCTCGGAAACTTTTCAAAATTATTTCGTTCTATCGGTTCCATACTTTAAGTATATCACGCTCGCCCCTTTCCCACAAATCTTCTTTTTATGGTATAATTTAAGCTATGAATCTAAAAATCGGCATTGTCGGGCTTCCAAACGTCGGGAAATCGACTCTTTTTAACGCTCTTACTAACGCTGGCGCGCTCGCGGCGAATTATCCTTTTGCTACCATCGAGCCTAACGTCGGCATTGTTCCCGTCCCTGACGACCGCCTCGAAGTTCTCGCTAAAATGTATGATACTGAAAAAGTCGTCCCGGCCTCGGTCGAGTTTGTCGACATCGCTGGTTTAGTCGCCGGTGCATCCAAGGGCGAAGGTCTCGGTAACAAATTTCTCGCCCACATCCGCGAATGTCAAGCAATTTGTCACGTTGTCCGTGCTTTTGAATCGAGCGACATTGTTCGCGCTGACGCTAAGCCCGAGGACGATATCATTAACCAAGCCAAAGACGATATCGACATCATTAATCTCGAACTTCAACTCGCCGACGAGGAAACTCGGGCCAAAATCGCTGCCAAGCGCAAAAAGTCCCCTGAAGACGAAAATATTCCTTTTCTCACCGACAAACCCGTAATTTATATGTTCAATGTTGATGAGAAAGGCTTAACTGATGAAGATTTACAAAAAAAACTTATCGAATTAGTGTCAGCGAGGGGTGCCGACTCTGAAAGAGCGACGACAGGACCCGCCCATAACTGCATCTTCGTCAACGCAAAATTAGAAGAAGAAATGTCCGACATGTCCCGTGCCGAACGCAAAGAATTCTTAAAAAGCTACGGTATCAAGCATGACGCGCTCGAAGAACTCATTAAAGCCGCCTACGACACGCTCGGGCTTCAATCCTTCCTCACCGCCGGCAAAAAAGAAGTTCGCGCTTGGACCATTAAAAAAGGCGCCACCGCCCCCGAAGCCGCTGGCACCATTCACACCGATTTCGAACGCGGTTTCATCGCCGCCTCGGTAATGAATTATGACGACCTCGTTCGTCTCGGCTCCGAAAAAACCGTCAAAGAAGCTGGCCTGCTCCGCACCGAAGGCAAAACTTACAAAATGCAAGACGGTGACGTCGTTGAATTTCGTTTTAATGTCTAATCAAAAATCACAAACCAGTAATTATCTTTTTTAAATCCGAAAACATTTACCCTAATCAATCCAACACAAAGAATTCTCTTATTTCAAAATCAGTGCCCATCACCTCTGCCACTGCCAACATGGGCTCATAATCTCGGAATCTCTCTCGATAAGTCTTTAAAAAACATTCCGCCGCAAACGTCATTTGACGTCGTTTCTCGCTCGTAATCGCCGCTAGCCCTCCGCCATGTTTATCATTCTTCCGATATTTTACTTCCGTAAAATAAATCTGCTTCTGAAAAACCGACACAATATCAATTTCATACAACTTTGTCTTATAATTTCGCGCAATGATCTCATGTCCCAAACTTTCCAAATATTTCGCTACTTTCGTTTCAGCTTTTTGTCCAATTTTTGTGGTATTTTTCACATCCACTTTCATCCCGTTTTTCGGCACAAACCCCACCATGCTTTTAATCGGCTCAAAACTCCGCCGATGTTCCGGACAAATCCCATAATCAAAAATCGCCCTGCGGTGAAAATCTGTTCCATAGCCCTTATGTCGTTCAAACCCATATTCTGGATATTTCTCTGCCAGCTCTACCATATATCGATCTCGCGCCACTTTCGCGATGATCGACGCCGCCGAAACTTCTTTAATCAAATCATCCGCCTTCGGCATAGTAGAAACATATTTACCGAAAGATGTCAAGTCAAGAAAATTACAAGTTCCATCAATCACTATCTGTGAAAATGGCACGTGAAGTTCTTGAACTGACTTCACAGCCCGCCGCGTCGCTAGTCTCAACGCTTCCGACATTCCGAGCTCATCCACTTCCTCACTCGTCACCCAGCCTAGCCCCGTCGCTGGCGCCTTCTCCAAAATTATCGCACTCAATTTTTCTCGCTTCTTTTCTGACAATTTTTTCGAATCCCGAAGTTCCGCCACCCACTCCGGCTTTTCTTCTGGCAAAATCACCGCTCCAATCACAAGCGGACCCGCAAGGGGTCCGCGTCCAACTTCATCGATTCCTAAAATCGCCACTAGGCTTCCGCCTTCTCCTCAGTCTTCGTCTCTTCCGTCTCAGTTTTTACTTCTTCTTTCGGAGTTTCTGCCGGCGCCTCCGCTGGGGCTTCTGCTGAAGTTTCTTCTAGAGCTTCCTCTTCCACCGTCACATCATTCACCGCCGCTCGGTCAAAATCGCGCCCCTTAAGACGAGCCGATTTGCCCGATCGCTCGCGCAAATACGAAAGATTATTTCGACGCACTTTTGCCCGCTTCGTAATCTCAATTTTCTCTATTAATGGTGAATGTACAAGATAAGATTTCTCAACACCAACGCCAGAAGTGACTTTGCGCACTACAATTCGTTCAGTATGCGAATTCTTTCGCTCAACACGAATCACCACGCCTTCAAACGTCTGCAATCGGAACTTATCGCCTTCTTTAATTTTTTGGGTCACTTTCACTGTGTCCCCTGAACGCACATCAACCACCGCTTTCTTTTTCTGCGCGTCGCCAATCTCTTTCAAAATCGAAAAACTCATATTTTACCTTTTTTATTAGACAATTACCTACTATTTTATCACACTTTCTCTAAAAATCAACACTTTTAACGTTAAATAATCGTTCCATTAGTTTTCATCTTCTTGCTGCCCGTCCCCCAAAACCTCCTCAATCTTCCCCCGCGCAGTTTCTACGGTATTTATATCAGGCTGCATCACATACAAAAGTCTCGCCCCCATCGAATACGTCGGTTGCATATCACTAACTCCATCCAAACTATATGTCTCCACCGTCCAAGTCGGCATTTCGTCGAGCTGATAATTCACCAGCGCATAAATTTTACCAGTCGGAATATTAGTCTGAATCGCCCTGCCTAGCGCATCGAGTATACTAGAATAATTCGCCAGCAAAGTCCCGGAACTAGTTATTTTTCGCAACATCGCACTAAACACTTCCTGCTGATTTAATAGCCGATGCCGATCTCCAGTTGCGTAGGCTTTCCGTTCGCGCGCAAACGCCAGCGCGCATTTACCGTCCACGCTCTGTTTCCCCACCACAAACTTACAACTTTTATCTGCTTTTGCCGTGAACGCCGTGTCGGATTCAATTTCCACTCCACCAATCGCATCCACTATATTCGTCACGCTGGAAAAATTCACTTTCACATAGTATTTAATATCAATCCCCAACAAATCCTCCACCGTAGCAACAGATTTTTCAATTCCAAACACCCCCGCGTGCGTCAACTTGTCTCTCGTACCCGTAGTGTCATGCAATTGTATATAATAATCCCGTGGAATGCTAGTCACTAAAACTTGATTTGCGTCTTGATTTACCGTAATCACCATATTCACATCGCTACGCGCCACCGCCGAAATGTCGCCATAAGTGTCAATACCCGAAATAAACACATTAAACGGCTCCGTCGTAATCTCCGCTTCTTCCTCGGCTTCATTCTCGACCTCAACTTGTATTTCAATTGTATGAATTATCTTTGTCGCCTCATCAAACTCTTTATCCAACTCGGCGATAATATTATAATAAGCATCCGGCAAAAACATCGCTGCCACTTTTTGTTCCTCAAGCCCTTGCGCCATCTCGAAATAATCCGCAAAATCATTTTTTTCGAGCGAAATCACCTCCTCAAGCTTTTGAATCGCAGTAGCATATGTCCCCTCGACATTCTCTAAAATCCCCACTTTCTTCCCTTCAATATTTTCTATTTCTTCATATCCCGCATCGTTCAAAACCACCACGTCAAACACTTCGGTTCTATATTTTGCCCCATTAATTTTATTCAAAAAATTCGCCGTAATCGCTAGATAAACCATCCCAACAATTGCCGCCACCATTAAAATACCGCAAACAGCACAATCAACAATCTTCACCCATTTTTTCATTTTATTTCTTTTTAAAATCGCAAAAATCGTCACTGCAGCAAACACCACTACCACAATCCACAACACCACCAACCACTTCAGCGGCAAAATCCCAAATATACTAATTATCGTACCAAGCATAACCAAGCAAATACTTGCCAGCACCGTCAGCACAATCATAACAACATTTAAAATTTTCTTTTTCCCCGCCTTTTTCTCGTCCGTCTTCTTATTTTTTATCATTCTTCACCTCCATAAATTCTTTATATTTTTTAATCACTTCTTTAGTTTCCCCAACTTTCTTTATCTTTCCGTCATGCAGCCACACCACTCTATCGCAAAGCTCATTAATTGTATCCAAATTATGCGAAACAATCACCACCGTCCGGTAATCTGCCGAAATTATCTCACGCATTCTACTATAACTTTTTCTCTTAAAATATTCATCACCGACGCTTAAAACTTCATCAATCAAAGTAATATCCGTCTCCAACGTCGCAGTAATCGCAAACGCCAATTTTGAATACATCCCCGATGAATACTCTTGCACAGGTTTATAGATAAATTCACCCAGCTCAGCAAAATCAATAATCTCCTTCTCCTTCTCTCGAATTTCCTTTTCCGAAAACCCCAGCAAAAGTCCCGAAAGATAAATATTTTCATATCCAGACAACTTTTTATTAAACCCTACTCCGATAGATAATAACGACACCGTATTCCCATGAATATCAATTTTTCCACTATTTGGCGAAAAAATTCCCGCAATCGCCCTTAAAAGCGTCGATTTCCCAGATCCATTCCGTCCAATAATCCCCACAATTTCACCTTCCGGAATTTCCAGCGACACCCCCTTCAACGCCTCGTAGCCTTGCTTTTTCTTGTGTTTCTTTAGGCAACTCTTTTTAATCGAAGTTTTTTCCAAACTTTGATACGTAATATGTAAATTCTTAATTGTTATTGCCATTTTTTTCATCTAAACCACCTTTGCATATGAATTTTCATATTTTACGATCAGCCTAAAACCAATCACGCACAGCACCACCCCTATTACCAGCCAGACCACTAGCCCCTCAAAACTCGGCATCATCCCATAAAGCATCACTTTTCGCATTTCGCTCATCGAAAAGGCAACTGGATTGCACCTAAGCAGGAAAAATTTCGTTACTCCATCCAGCCGCGTATTAATATTATAAAAAACTCCCGACAGGTAAAACACTAGTCTCAAAATAATTTTAGTAGCATTTTTCAAATCTTCAACATAAACTCCAAAATGCATCAAAATCATCGACAGCCCGAAAGTGACGATAAATAAGATTAAAACTACCACCGGCGTTAATAATATCCACGGACTAAACGAAACTCCCAATATAATCGCTAGTATCAACGTTAGCCCCAAAGAAATCAGCATTTTGAATAAATACGTAAACGCTTTCGCTAGTAGCAAAATATATTTCGGAATATACGCTTTCGAAATCAGGTCGCGATTATTAACAATCAATTTGATCGACCCCATAATCATCCGATTAAAAAACTCCCAACAAGCTACCCCCACCATAATAAACGCCGGAAAATAATTTTCTTCGTTCGGAAACACTATTGAAAACACAAACGTATAAATCAACATATACCCCAGCGGCTCGACAATCCACCACAACCACCCCAATTTCGAGCCAGTCACCTCGCTCTTTAGCTCCGCCTTGGCCGAGCGCACCGCATAAGGCAAATATTTTCTAAAATCTCTCCACACTTTTTTCATTTTGTTCCACTAAGCCCCAAATCTTTTTTAATTTTTGAAGTCGAAATATTTTCGGTTCGCGGCAAATACACCACATCGCACAAATCACGTAAACACTCAAACTTTTCATTCCCCGTCCAGTCGTCACCCATCACCACGACATCAACATTATATTTTTTCACATCGTCTCGCTTTTGCCCCCAATTTTTCTCCGGTATCACTTCATCGACATATTTTACTGACTCCAAAATTTCTTTCCTAATTTCATAACTATGGTATGACTTTTTGCCCTTAATCGCGTTAAATTCGTCCGTACTGATTGCAACAATCAACTTATCCCCCAGCGCCTTCGCCCGCTTCAAAATCCGCACATGCCCCTGATGAAATAAATCAAACGTGCCATATGTCAAAACAGTTTTCATTTTGCCTCCTCAAATAATTTTTCAAAGCAATCAACAGCATTAGAATTATATTTTTTATAGTCTACATTTAGCCTCGTTCCACCTTTTTCTAGCATTTCTTTCATCCCTAGATAAATCCCCTCTTCCGAAGACTCAACCAATTGCCCACCGTATTTGCGCATAAACTTACTCGGTCCGGTAATATTCGTAGCCATTACTGGCAATCCTAAAATATCTCCTTCTAAAAGCGTTAGCCCAAATCCTTCATAGGTCGATGCTTGTACTAGAAAATCACATTTTCTCATCAAAGAATATGCTTGGTCTAAAGATTTGATTATCGCAATATCTTTTTTGCACGGCAATTCGCGTACATAATTACAAAGTTGTCGATACAATGGACCATAACCTCCCGCTATAAACAGTTTCGTTCCTGGGTATTCTTCCCATAATTTTGAAAAAGCGTTTATTAATCTCAACTGACCTTTTTCCGGAGAGAACCGACCGATGTTTACGAACTTTTTGCCAGGGGCTCGTAACATTTTATTTGTCCGGTATTCACTTTTGTTCGCAGTTGTAGTCTCAAAAAATCGAAATGGTTCGTTGCCATATTTTAGGATCGTTCCATAATCTATGCAATTCGGGACTACATGAATTTTCTCTTTATCGCCACCCAACTCCACGACCGTATCTAACAAATCTTCTGACACCACAGCAATATTATCAAAACAGTTATAAATATATTTTAAAAGTTGCACATCTTGGTTCTTCTTTGTTTTCGCTTCTTGAATATAATCGCTATGAACGAAAAACGTTTTTCGACAAGAAAAACTGTCAAACAATAATGTCTTTCTAAAACTATATCCGTAAAATTGAATAACGTGCGAAAAGCTTGCCTTATCAAAAATCCTTGACCTATCCAACTTATAATATTTTTTCATAAGATAGTGATAAAACCCAAATCCAATTTTTTGTTTGTCGTAAAGTCGATGCAAAATTTTTCCAGAAACCGGTAGATTCATTTTTCCAATCGCGCAATAGTATTGGAGTTGTTCCGGTATATCTTCTGACTGGAATTTACCCTGTACTCGCGCGCCATCGAAATATAAATAATAATTTCTTTTCGACAAATCGATCTGTGATAATAAACCTTTAGCCGCAGCTGTAATTCCGTTTTTCGCCAAAAAATTACCTGCATAAATTAAAACATTTTCTTTGTCGTTTTTTACAATTTTGGAAATATTTAAATCTTTTTTGTTTTTTACCAACAAATCAACCAGTTTTTCTGCGGCGCATTCGTCATCATATGCGCAAAAAGTCTTTATAAACTTTTTATCATCATAATTTTTGGGAGACGACATCTCTCGATAAAGCGCGCCCACAGTTTTGCATTTCGAAAATGGCAAATTGTCCAATTTCATATACATGCTACGTTCGTTTTCGTATTCTTTTTGGTCGTAACAAAATAAGACAATTTTCTTTTCCGTAATTGCAAAATCAAACATTACGCTTGAGTAGTCCGTGATTAAAACATCCGCAATATTCAAAAATTCATAGGTTTCATATTCTTCCGGAAATGGAAAAATATGATCAAACTCTGCAAAGTTCACACGCGATTTTTCCATCGAATGTAATTTTACGAACATAATTTCATCGTCGTTCATTTTACAGTCCAATCTGTCCAGACTATCTCGCAAAAAATCGCTTCGTGACTTTATGTTTTGCTTCAGTTTGCTATCTCGCCACGTAGGCATAAAAACGTAAATTTTTTTTTCTTCCAATTCAAGTTCTTTTTTTATTTTAGTCTTTGTTTTTTCGTCAAAAAATGCAATGTTGCGAGGATATCCAGACAATATAATTTCAGCATCTGACAATTCTCTCACCATAAAATTATCGAGCATCCGATCGCGCATATATTCACTTGGATACAATAAGTAATCTGCGGCTATAAAATTTTTTTGAATGTTTCCAACCTGCATACAGTCACTTCTGCTTTTCCTACCGAGCGCTTTTAGTGGTGTGCCATGCCAAGTATTTAAATAAATTTGATCAGATCTTTTAATGAAGAAAGGTAAAAAAGTGGTGTCATTTATTAAATATTTTGCCGATGAAATAATTCGATAATATTTTTTAGTATGTAAAACCACAACAGTGGCTGATATTTTTTTGTTTTCTAAGAATGTCTGAATTTGCTCTTTGCGTTTTTTAGAAGCAGCAGTTACGTAAACATCAAACCCTCGCTCAGAAAATTCTCGTGCCATATAAAACATATTACCATTAACCCCTGCACCATGTTGAGATTCTAAAAGTACCATTTTTTCGTCGATGGTCGAACGTTCTCGAATTTTCAAGTATTTACAACGGGTCAACCAACCAGCTTTTAACCTAGCTTTATATAGTTTTATTTTTTTATTCATCGAAACACTCCTTCACTACTCGCTCAGTGGCTCTGCCGTCACTCAGCTTATTAAATTTTTTATTAAACTTTTCATATTTTTCTAGGTGCTCAGCATTATCACCTCGATCTAGATACTTTCCGACATCCCTAACTAGCTCGTCCATATTGGTCGAAATTGGTCCAGGAAGGTTGAAAAGGCTAAAATAAAAATCGCGTAGCTTATTCTTATATTTTTCTAAATCATACATATAGAAAAACATCGGGCGTTCTAAAATAGCAAAATCAAACATCGCGCTCGAATAATCCGTAATCAGCACATCACTAATGTTATACAAGTCATTAATATCCGGATAATCACTCATGTCAAAAACAAAATCTTTATATTTTTCAAAATCAAAAGCATTCGCAACAAAATAATGCGCCCGAAACAAAATCACAATTTTATCGCCAAATTTTTCCTGCATCTTTTCAAAATCTAGTTCGTTCTCGAAAATATATCCCACTCCAGATTTGTGCTGATCATCTCGCCAAGTCGGAGCATACAAAATAACTTTCTTATTTTTTGGCAACTTCAACGCTTTTTTAATTTCTCTAATTTCTTCTTCCCCGGCTTTCCCTATTTTGTCGCAACGCGGCGAACCTAGAGTTTTTATAATCTCGGCTCGTTTTTCCAAATGAAAAATCGAGGCAAAATGCTTCGTACAAAAATCCGACGGCGAAATCAAATAATCATATCGTTTTGAGTCCGAAGCATATTTATGCCGAATATCTTTCACTGTATTCATTGCGTTACCACCCTTCACTTCAATATCAAATCCAAGTTTCTTCAGCGGAGTACCATGCCACGTTTGAATATAAATTTGCCCTCGCTTTTTGCTCAAATATTCCGGCAACCGCGAGTTCGAAACCCAATATTTTGCCCCAGCATAAACTTTTTTATACATATTACTATTGTATTCAACAATTTTCGTCCGGCTGTTTTTCGGAAAATATTTTTTCTCCCCCTTTTTCGCTACCCAAACAAATTCATAATCTTTGTATTCTCGCTGGCTCAACATATATTCATAAATCGCTTTCGGACTGTCCGAATATTGTCGCCCCATAAAAGAATCAAAAACTATCCGCTTAGAATTTACCTTCGTCCGGTATTTCTGGGCAGCATAATTCGCCCGATTTTTCGCTAGCATCACCACGCGAATTCCGTCCATCACGAAATGATGTTTCTTAGCAATATCTAAAATCCTCGCTTTAAGCATAAGCCAGCTCCTTTAAAACAATTTTTGCAAGTCGCTTTGTATTCTTAGTGTCTATGTGCATAATATATTTCTTCGCATAATTTTTGACTAAGTTTTTCGGATATTTACCGCTCGACAAACGTTTTATCAGCTCGTCCGCATTATCAAAAACAAATCCCGGGAATTCTTGGTTTAAGTCAATATTAAGTCCCGGATTTTTCTGATACTGTGCCAGATCAAAAACGTAAAAATAAAGCGGAAGATTACATACCGCCGCTTCAAAAGATACCGCAGAAT
>CAVFNU010000033.1:0-2167 GCA_963624235.1 bacterium
TCTCGTCGCAATTCTGACTGATTTTCTTAAACTTAATTCTCTCGCCGTTACCGTCATGGCGAATCAGGGTCTATTGAATTGGGCTGAATCTGAAAATCTAAAACTCGAAATTACTCCCGTTGGCGATATAAATATTGCCGCCGCCATGCTTGCTGGAAAAGCTAAAATCGGCAGCGAACAAAACGGTCATCTCATCCCGCCTGGACAAACTTCTGGCGACGGCATGCTAACCGCTCTGCTTATCACTAAAGTCATTTCTGAAACCAAAAAATCTCTTCACGAACTCGCCGCGATCATCAAAAAACTTCCGCAAATCACCATCAACATTCCAGCCGACCCGACGCAAAAAGAGAACTTAAATTCAACCGCAACAAAAGAACTTTTGTCTACTTATGATGAAAAATTGAAAGTCGAAAAAGGTCGCTTACTTGTTCGCCCTTCCGGCACCGAAAATTTAGTTCGCATCACCATGTGGGGAGAATCCGAAGAATTTATTAAAAACTTAATTGAAGAATTAAAAATTAAATTAGGAGAAATTTTATGAACGTCAGAAAACTCGAAACTTACACTCCCGAAATCGCCGCCCGCGTCCGCGAACTTTTAATTGAACTTTCTCGTTCCAAAAAAGACAAAGGCGAAATCCCCCGCGAATGGTTCGAAGATGTCATCAACTCGCCTTATCACGATTTGCTCATCGCCGAAGAAGACGGCAAAATTCTCGGCATCGCGACTCTATCTATTCTAATGGGACCCGGCATTCGCAAAAACGCCTACCTCGAAGATTTCGTCACCGACAGCACCGTCCGCGGCAAAGGCATCGGTAGTGCGCTTTGGAATGCTATGCTCGAATGGGCCGCCGAAAAAGGTTGTAAAGACTTAGAATTCACTTGTGGCCACGGCCGCGAATCCGCCCAAGAATTCTACAAACATCACGGCGCCGAAATCTACGACACCAATTTCTTCCGCAAGCACGTCGAATAATTTTCTCGTTTATTACTTATCGCAAAATTTTATTTTGCTTTGTTTTTAGTCCCATCACAAAAATCAACCCAGTCAACAAATAAATATGCAACGCATTCGGCAGTCCCGAAAAGAATAACAACGTAATTCCATAAGCCACCATCATCGTGAGAACTATCGGCGCAGTTTCACTTTTTAGCATCGTCGTTTTCGTTGTCGCGATTTTAACTTTTGCAGTTTTAATTTTTTTCGCCGACTGGGCTTTCACGCCTTTTACCACCGCTCGCAAAATCAACCCTAACGTCAAAACAAATAACGCAATCCCCACCAGTCCCGTTTCGAGCAGCAGCGACATATATTCATTCTGAATAATTTCTTTCGGCGCCGGCGACAAACCGTTTTGATATAACGCTTCGCCCGCTCCGCCAATTCCTACGCCAAACCAAATCGTCGCCAAATTTTTCGCCCATACTTCCCCCGCCGCGTTCGACAACCTAATTCGCGTGTCTGTCGACCCCTCCACATACCCATCAAACACCGATGAGTTCTCCTCCTGTTTTTTAATCAACCATGCCCTCTCATCCACTTCTGCCTCCAGCGTTTTATACTCATTTGCCTCCGTTTCGCTCTCCTCCACTTTCTTCGTCTCGTCATTTTTTTCTGCCTCTATCTCACTTTCACCACCCCCATTCGTTTCAGCCTCATCCACTTGCCCGTTCTCGCCCTTTTCTACTTTTTTCTCTCGCACATCGATTTTTCCAAGCGACAAATGATTTAAAACTTTCGCCACTCCGCTCTGATAAGTATCATTTGTCGGACTGATCGCCGCCATTATTCCCTGCGCATTCAGCGTAAACAAGAACGCCACCACCACCGTCGCTACCACCTTTCCCACTCCTCGCCAACTTTTTCGTTGTATTCCCACCCACATGAGCAAAAACATCATCGCCACCAAAAACGCATAAATCGCCCCGCGCGAAAAAGTCAAGAACAATGTTGCGGTGATAGCAAATAATAACAAAAGTAATTTGAGACGTAAAGAATCTGAACCGGAAGTATTTTTTACAACGGCCCACATCGCCACAATCGCCGGCGCCAGCAACAAATTTCCCATAAACTGCGGCTCAATCGCAAACCCATTCGGATGCGGAAACCCAAACATCTGATACACGCACCCCGCACACATCAAACTCCCTTCACGCGACAC